>NZ_JAYGHG010000003.1:0-225049 GCF_034931085.1 Nodularia harveyana UHCC-0300
TATGTCGAAGAACTTGCCATTTATTTTACAACGATTACAGACTATGATGCATCAAGATTCTTTGCCTAAATCACGCTCTCGAAAGCCGTCCTGAAGAGACGGGGCTTTACACCCCATTTTTTGGTAAGGGGAGAGTGTGGGGGGTGTGGGGGGTGTGGGAAGTGTGGGAAGTGTGGGGGAGAAGATGGTAACTTCCCAATGACTAATGACTAATGACTAATGACTAATGATTAATTACTTGGTTTGAATTGGTGTAAGAGCTACTCCTTGGTAGTAATGTCCTAAGATTTGCAGGTGGTTGGCTCCTTGTTTCGCTAGATTATACGCTCCCCATTGGCTCATTCCTAAGCCATGACCGAAGCCTAGCCCTTGGAGGATAAAATTACCATTTTCGGCTCTGGTGATATTAAAGCGGGTACTTCTGAGTTTGAGCGCAGTCCGGACTTGTTCGCCTTTTAGCACCCTTGTACCTTTGTCACCGACGATTCTGAGAGCTTTAACACTACGGAAAGGGGAGTAGGCTTCTGCAACCATATCTTTGACGTTACCTACACCGGAAATTTTGGAGCTAATTTCATTAGGGGAAAAGGTTCTCTCCCAGTTACAGGCGCTGATATTTTGATCGTAGTCTTGAACAGCACGGAGGTAAGCGAGGGGATTTCCCCAAACATCTTCGACGTTTTCGGTGTGTCCTCCTGAACAGGCGTGGAAAACTGAGAGGATAATTTTGTTGTCATGGGTTAATACTTTGCCGGCGGTGGAATCGACTGCGTTGTAAATGGTGGGAGCTTCGCTGACGACTCCTTTATAAATTTGCCAACGGTCGGGGCTAGCGCCTAAGTCGTAAGTGGGATTGTTGCGCTGTTCGTTGCGCTTGTAAAGTGCGTAGGTGCGAGCTGCGATCGCCTGAGCTTTGAGGGCTTCCTGTGGCCATGCAGAATCCATTTCGCCACCGATGACGCTGTAGAGATATTCTTCTAAATCAACCCAGTTAACGACATCTAAGCCTTTATCTGTAGGAACAACCAGAGTTCTACCACGATACCAGCGATCGCCAATATAAACAAAGCCATCACCTGTGGGTTCAATCCAAAATAAACCAGATTGCCATCTATCCAGAGCCACACCACCAGTAATACTTTGGGCATTAAATGAACTCATTGCTGGCAATTGTCCGAGAGTACGACCCGTACTATCCTTCACAACCGCAGTTGTGGAACTACCAACTTTCACCTGATTAACTCCCCTCTCAATTGCCACACGCAAGATTACAGATGCTTGAGCTGGAGCGACTAAAGCCATCCACAAGAAGATACCTATCCACCAATGACGTACTTTGATCTGGGAAAGTAAAGAACCTAATAACAGTTGAAATTTCATACTGATCATTTAAATCACGTTTAGTATCTGTTTGACGCTCTGGATGATAGTGTCTATCACCTAAGATAAGACACTTATCCAATCTGAGAAGTTGCCACTTCTTCCTAATTATGCAGTCAGTATAAAAAATCGGCTCATTGAATAGTCATTAGTCATTAGTCATTAGTCATTGGGAAGTTACCGTCTTCTCCCCCCTGCTCCCCTCTCCCTGCACCCCTGCCTCTTCCCCCCTGCTCCCCTCTCCCTGCACCCCTGCCTCTTTCCCTCTACTCCCCACTGACATCGTTAGCAATAATTCCCACGAGATTCAATTGGCTCAAAATTTCTAGAGATTGGATCAATTCATTGGGGGTAACTTTACCAATACGCCCTACCATGACAGTGGCTTGAGAGTATGAAGCCAAAATTCTGGCATCGACAGTACCTAAAATAGGGGGAGCATCAATTATCACTAAATCATAGGTCTGCTCAAACAACTTGATCAGTTCTGACATTCGCTGTTGACTCAGCAGCTTAATTGTATCCTCTGGTGTCGGACCAGCAGTCAAAATATCAATAGAGGGGTGAATGGGTTGGATATAATCTTGAACTTGGGTATTTTCTTCATCAATTAATAACAGAGATAGTCCCCAATCATTAGAAAGTTGCAGATTTTTATGTAGGTGAGGATTCTGCAAGTTAGCGTCAATTAATAGTACACGCTGATGCATTCGAGCCGCACTAGCTGCTAATCCCAAGGCTACAGTTGTTTTACCTTCTCTTGATAGTGCGGAAGTTAACAGTAGAGATTTGAAGGGGTAGGGATGCTTGAATATTTGAATGTTTTGGTAAATCATATTCAAGCTTTCGTGGCAAGGTAGCCAAGTGTTAGTTTCTACTAAGGAAAAACCTATATTTCGCTGTTTACGCCCAAACCATTTGGGTAAACGCTGTTTGAAACTATGGGGTGTTAATTTGGGTACAGATCCGAGTAATCTCAGTTGGGTGAGTTTCTGTAATTCTTTGACAGAATAAATGGTGTAATTAAACATTCCCCAAGCGAGGGCGACTGCGATAGCTAATATGGGACTGGCGACAAATCCTCCAAGTAAAAGTATTGATCTACGGTTACTTGTGGCTGTTCCCAAAGCTGGTTCTTCTAATAGTTGCCAATCAAACCCTCCTTGAGATATTTTTAAGCCTAAGTATTGTTGTGTTTGGAGTAATTGCTCTAGTATTTTGCGTTGAGTTTCTACTGCTGGTAGTAAGCGGTTATACTCAGCGATGAGGCCAGGATATTTGCTGAGTTGAGATGTTAGTTGTTTTTCGGACTCAGATAAACTATTTTGATGGGCAATGAGTCCTTTAACTATTGTTTGTAATTGAATAAACTCTTGCACCAGTATGGGGTCAACTTGTGCTGTTTGAGTTTGGATCAATCTTAAGTCTTTAGAATTACTGAAATCTGTAGCTTTGTTTCCTAGTAATTTCTTCAGTTCTTGCTGTAACAGATTTTTTTGAGTCTGGTGTTGTTTTTTTAGTTGTTGGACTACTGGGGACTCGTCTGTATAGCGCATTTGCTCTGTGGCGATCGCCATTTCTGTTTTTTGAACTTCCCTCAATAGCAATTGGTAACGATCTGACTGATTTATACGAGAAGCAATTTTTGCATTCTGGGATAAGTCCGCTATTTTTTGTTCTAAATTATTGTAACGAGCTTGTACATCTTTAATCTGGGCGCGGGTGCTTTGTTGCTGTGTTTGAATGTTCGCCAGAGACTCTAGGAGGATTTCACTTTGCACTGCCGGATCAAGTATATTATGCTTCCTGCGAAAGTTTTCTAGATTCTTCTCGGCTTGATTCAGGTCTTTTTTAATCTGGGGTAAGCGGGTGCTAACAAAAGTTAGTCCTTGCTTTAGTCGTTCTTGTTGTTGTTCTAGATTGTATTCCTGATAAACTTTTTGTAATGCTTGCAACACTCTTTGGGTTTTTACAGGATCAGGATGATTAAAGGAAACTTCAATTATTTGACTAGGAATCTGATTAATTCCATCTCTACTTTCTAACTGCTGCACTACCAAAGGTGAATCTTTCTGATTCTTCCCCTGAATATCTTCTACGGTAATATCGGGATAATCATGACGGAGAATATCTACAGCTTTTTGGATCAATGTAGAACTCACCATCAGTTTTATTTGAGCGCTGTGGTCAAATATTGGTAGGTTTGGTGGAGTTAACTCACTATTTACACCTGATGGAATATTATTTAATTTGACCCCTTCATATAAATTGGAATTTACCAGGATCTGCATTGAGCTTTGGTAATTCGGTTTGGTATTGGTTGCCAAAAATCCTGTAATAGACATGAATAGGCAGGAAATACCTAAGAATAAAAAGCGGCGGCGAACTAAAATTTTAGGTATTCTTCTGACATCAATTGTGTTTATTGAAGAGTGATGAACCAGTTGGTTTTGATTCATACTTGTGTTAGTCACTATCAAATTCCTCTAATATCTAAAGTCAGAAATGCTATATATGAAAGTTTATGAAGTCATTGCTGAAAACCGATTTGTTTTCACCCTATAGACCAAACATAATACTAAATGTTTCCTATCCAGATCATGAAGAGTTTATGCAACTATAAAAAAAGGTATTTTTGTTACAAAAAGCTGGTATTTTTATTAATCATAACTTCTCAGTGTAATAATAATTTTATCGGGAAATCCCAGCATTTTAAAAAACTGATTATGTAGATATAATTACCTGTATATGCAATTCAAATAATTAGATATTAACCGTTTTGGCTGTCACCATAGTAAATTGACACGCTAAATAATTATAGGGATACTGTATATTTTTTCAAATTTAGCTGCGATAAAGATATTTTTTGCGGATAGAAAGAATACATCTTCTGAATCATCCAGTAATAGCAAGTTTTGCCTAAACAGTTACTGGATGACTCATATTTGATATCAGGATTAAAGTTTGTGTGAAATTAGTCGATAATTTCCTGTTTATAAAATACAGTTTCTAGATAGGGTGAGGTGATTTTTTACTGCTAAGTAAGAGGATTTTCGCTAAATCAGTTTTCAGCGTCGATGCTGTCACCTACTCAGGACTTACGCAACAATTGCCAAAAATCTTGATTTATCGTTCGCGTAGCGTGCGCGAAGCGCATACCGCCAAGAACGCCAAGAAAACGTAGATTATGCGTATGTCCTACTACTGTTGAAGTCGTTAAATATGGATATGATGACATTACACAGGATGGGGCTTCACTCCAGGAGTTAACACGGGATTAAACGGGTTTAAAAGCAAAAATTTTTAGTCACGGACTAAAAAATGTGTTATTACAATAGTAATACTCTTATAAAAAGGCTATTAACTTATGTACACTTTAAAAATTCGCAGAGTTGGAAATTCCTTGGGTGTAACATTACCTAAAGAAGCCCTGCAAAAACTTAGAGTTCAAGAAGGAGACAGTGTATTTGTTACTGAAACTTCTTCTGGCGTTCATGTGACTGCTTGTAATCCTGAATTTGAAAAAGCAATGGAAGCCTACAGAAAAGTCAGCACAAAATACAGGAATGCACTTCATGAGTTAGGGAAATGAATGGTATTTTCTGGCTAGATGAGACAATTGTTGCAGTTATACATGAAGACCAATTAGCACAGCATGGCGGTCTTACTGGTGTGCGAGATAAAAACTTGTTTTTAGCTAGTTTAGATAGACCGAAGAATTTGCTTGCTTATGGTGAACCCACACCCACCATATTTGATTTAGCTGCGGCTTATGGTTATGGATTTGCAAAAAACCATGCTTTTATAGACGGTAATAAACGGGTAGCTTTCGCAGTGATGGCTACCTTTCTCGAATTAAATGGATATTCATTAGATGTTCCAGAACCGCAAGTTGTTTTAATAATAGAACGACTAGCAAACGGTCAAGAAAGTCAAGAAACAATATCAGAATGGCTTCAAGAAAATTCTATTAAATATTAAGTGTAAAAATAAGGCAAAGACAAGAACCGCAAAAATGCCCTCTAGAATCGCCTAAAATTGCAGATGATTTAATGGACGACTGTAATCAAAGTAAGGATGATTAAGTAGCCAAGTTCTCACATTTAAGATGTGTATTTTATTTACCGGCTAGGTTCTGTAACTCGGCTTCCCGTCGCCTGGGTACGCTATGAGCCATGAAGTCATAAGCCATATCTGTATTGGGAAAAATCGCTCTGGCTTCATGGAGTAAGTCTTTGAGTTCTATACTGTTTCCTGGAGCGTAGCGGGGACTGAAATGAGTCATGATTAACCGATGCGCCCCAGCTACTAAGGCTGTTTGGGCGGCCATTGTGCTGGTGGAATGCAATCGCTGAAAGGCTAATTCTGCATCTTGATGGGCAAAGGTTGCTTCATGAATTAATACATCGGCATCTTGTGCTAGTTCTACAGCGCCGTCGGAATAAATGGTATCTGTACAGTAGGCGATTTTACGTCCAATTTCTGTGGGACCACATAATTCTTGACCGTTAATTACTCTTCCGTCGGGTAGTTTGACTGTTTGACCATTTTTGAGTTGACCGTAAATGGGACCGGAGGGAATTTGTAAGGCTTGGGCTTTTTCTATATCAAAGCGTCCTGGTCGATCTTTTTCGGCGATGCGATAACCAAAGGCTGTAATGCGGTGATGTAGAGGGGTGCAGCTAACGGTAAATTCGTTGTCTTCATAGACGATTCCGGGCTGGACTACATGAATTTTGACTGGGTAGGAAAAGTGTGTGTGTGAGTAACGTGTGCCGGCTTGGATATATTCATTTAGTCCCGGTGGTCCATAGATGTCTACTCGTTGGACGTTACCTGCTAACCCGCAACTAGCTAGTAATCCCATTAAGCCAAAAATATGGTCGCCGTGCAAATGGGTGATGAAAATTCGGGATAGTTGACTCATTTTGAGGTCACTCCGCAATAGTTGATGCTGAGTACCTTCGCCACAGTCGAATAACCACAGTTCTGCTCTTTGGGGTAGTCTTAGCGCTATGCTGGAAACATTGCGCGATCGCGTGGGTACACCAGAACTCGTCCCTAAAAATGTGATCTGCACAGCGTTTTTTGGCCTTCCTTTTCCTGAATTTTATGCTTGTTATTTTCTATATTGGCACGGTTATTGAGTAATAAGATTTATTGAACCGCCAAGTCGCCAAGTTCGCCAAGGGAGGTGTGGGGAGTGTGGGGAGTGTGGGGAGTGTGGGGAGTGTGGGAGGTGTGGGGAGTGTGGGGGGAAAGAAAGATTGTTAAATCCCCGATATCCGATGCCCAATACCCAATACCCAATACCCAATACCCAGTCCCCAATACCCAGTCCCCAGTCCTGGCGTATAGTATTTGGGTGTTGATGGTTTGGATTATTGTCTGTGGTCGGTGATTCTAGGGTGAGTTATTGGTATGAAGGGCGTTGTCCGGAAAGTGGTGCGTTGTTGAGATTACCTCGCACTGCTTTTGTGGAGGCGATCGCCTGTGATTTAATGCAGGAATTAGCCACGGATGGGGTTTATAATCGGGAGGGGAAAATGTATGGTGTTTTGCTGGTGGAGTTACCTCGTGGGGAAACACAAGTTTTGAAAGCATTTTCTGGTCTTCTCAATGGTTGCGGTTTCATTGAGGGTTGGGTTCCACCGATTCCCGGACGTGAGGAATTAGTTTCGGAGGAAACCCAGACTTTAGCTGCGTTGGAGGCGATTAAGCAGGAATTGATGATTCTGCAAAAACTCCCAGAAAGAGACAAGTATAAAGCTATATCTGAGGAGTTTGAGCAGCAGTTACAGGTAATGAGCCAAGTCCATCGCAATGGCAAACAGGAACGTGAGGCACAACGTCAGCTATTTTACCAAACTCTCACCGGGGAAACCCTGAGTCACGCTTTAGAAAAACTCCAGGAGGAAAGCCGTCAGGAAGGAATTAAACGCCGCAAACTTAAAGCCAAACAGAATGCGGTGTTGCAACCTTTACAGGCATCAATTTTAGCCGCAGATCAACAGATACAGACACTCAAACAACGGCGGAAAGCATTATCCCGCCAATTACAGGCGCAAATGCACAAGGCTTATTCCCTGATGAATTTTTTAGGAAAATCGGTATCTTTGCAACAATTAATGCCAGCAGGGTCGATACCGACGGGAACTGGTGATTGTTGTGCGCCGAAACTACTGCACTACGCAGCCCAGCATGGATTTAAACCCCTGGCGATGGCGGAATTTTGGTGGGGAGGAAATTCGGAAAATCAGGAGAAAGTACAGGGAGAGTTTTACCCAGCCTGTGTTGAGCGTTGTCAGCCGTTGATGGGGTTTTTGCTTTCGGGATTAAAATCTCAGGTTTCAGCACCGCCCAGGGGAAGGGAAGGCAGTTCCAGGGAATTATCGGTGATCTATGAGGATGAATGGCTGATTGCTGTGAATAAACCCTCTGGGTTACTTTCGGTTCCTGGTCGTTATCTGGATACTCAAGATAGTGTTCTCAGTCGTTGGCGTTATTGCTTCCCTGATGATGGGGAAATTATGACGGTGCATCGATTAGATCAGGAAACTTCTGGTATTCTACTTTTAACACGGAATCGCCAAACCCATCGCCAACTGAGTCAACAATTTCAGCAACGACAAATTCACAAGATTTATGAAGCTATCCTTGCGGGTGAGATAACAGTGGAACAGGGTGAGATTAACTTACCTTTATGGGGAAATCCGCAAAATCGCCCCTATCAACAGGTGAATTGGGAACATGGGAAACCCAGTTTGACTAAATTTCGGGTGATAGGGAAGTTGGGGAATTACACCCGTGTTGAGTTTATCCCCCTCACAGGACGCACCCACCAATTGAGAGTTCATGCTGTGAAAGGATTAGGAGTAACTATTTTAGGCGATCGCCTGTATGGATGCAATGCTGTAGCCAGTCGGTTACATTTACACGCTAGAGAATTGCGCTTTCAACATCCCCAGCTAGGAAAAACCCTGCATTTACAGACAGAAACACCATTTTAATCCATGCGACAGCGCTCCTCAATGTTACATCTCTGCTGACGTTGGGAAATAATAGTTGCTAAATTCGGTCTTCCGGTGAGAGGGAGTCGCCAGTCAGCCCAAATGCCATAAATAAAATCTGCGATCGCCCCAATAATTGGTAACTTAGTAATAGCATAAACCCAACCCATTCCCAGGGTTTCATAAACGCGCCGAAACACCGCCACATTTTTAATCAGCGTCCCATCTGGTAACACTCCATGAATCCGCCCCATAGCCGTTTCAAAGTCAACCCCACCATGATCTTCCGGGGTATAATTATCATCGGCAATATCCACAAACATCACCAAACCTCGACCACCATCTCGTTTTTGCAAAAACTTCACTTCCCGCATACACAAAGGACATTTACCGTCATATAGCAGCTTGATTTTCCATCCATGTACAGCCACTTGATCGGAGTATTTAAATTCTTGATTAGCTAAAGACATAATTAAAAGAGTTGATTTTTTAAATGCCACATTCCGCTTCTATTCCAAAGTGGGATTTAGTGACTATCAATATTATCGCTGCTTTTAATCATCTTTGGGGATGCTATCTTAAGTAATAGCTACTATCCCTAATCCTCTCAAGCTGTATAAATATGCCAAACCCTCAATCAAACCTGCGTACTAATACAGAAAAATCAACTGGAGATGTCTATGATGTTGTGATAGTTGGTGCTGGACCAATCGGGTTAGCCACAGCCATTGGTTTACGCAAAAGTGGGATAGAAAATATTCTAGTTGTTGATCAAACTCGTGCTTTTCGTCAAGTTGGTCAAGTATTGGATCTTCTCCCCAATGGCTTAAAATCTCTCAAAAATTTAGATCCAGAAGCTTACGCAGCAGTTAAGGAAACTGGTATGGGGTTCATGAATCCCCCGCAGTCTCATGGTGAGAAAACTTCGGAAAAAAAACCTGCCAAAACTTCACCGGAATGGGTTTATAAGAATTTACAGGGGGAAACTATTCGGTCAATTTCTCTGGCGTTTGACCAGTGGTTTAAAAATTATGGTGAGGGTAGAGTATCAATTGCTTGGTATAATTTGCAAACCAGCCTCAGAAATCTCATTCCCGAAGACAGAGTTAAAGCAAATCATCGTTGTATCAATGTTGTGGATGAGCCGGAAAACGGCTGTGTGCGGATAGATTGCGTTTGTGATCTAGGAACGGAAACTAATCCCTATGCATATTGGACAGAAGGTCAAAAGATTGATGATAGACCCCAAAATTTAGATCCTACCTCTCCACAATTAGTCACAAAATCATTCCGCGCCAAGCTAATTGTAGCCGCAGATGGCATCAACTCTACAATTCGGAAAGTGCTTTATAAAGATAGTCTCTACAGTGATTTTGCCAAACCTGAATACTCTGGATTTGCAGCTATATCTTGTCGGGAAATCGCCGAAATTCCCCCAAAAATTCAGACACAAGTGGATGAAAAATTTCTTCAAAACTCACCCATTGTAACTATCAGCAATGCTGCTGAAATTACTGATTCTTTGGATGAGCTAAGGATGATGTTATTTCGCAGACCAGGTAGTTTTATGGGATACATTTTACATCTGTCGGTGTCTTTGGCATCCTTAGAGGGTAAATCTGCAAGTTCTTTGCTGGAATTAGCAATGCAGCATTTAGAGAAAGCTGGCTATCCTGATGTACTTCAGGAATTAGTGCGTTTATCTCCCCCTGCAAATATGCAGCAACGCCCATATTATATTCATCACGCTACTACATCCGAGGGCAAAACTCAACCAGCTTGGAGTCAAGGAAGAGTTGTATTAGTAGGTGATGCAGCCCACGGAATGCCTCCTTTTATGGCACAAGGGGTAAATCAAGGATTTGAAGATGCACTAGCTATCACCACATTAATTGCTAAGATAGCAGTAAATAATCACTGGGACAATAGACAAGCGATCGCCACGGCTTTCGAGAAATACGACAATCTGCGTCGCCCGATGATGCAATATATTCAACAAGCAACATTAACCCGATTTCCCCACTCTTCAGATGCAGCATGGAATAACTATCAACAACAGGTATATAACCGCAATTTTGACCAAATAGCCGGGTTGTCATAGTTACTGCACAAAAGGCAGGATGCGATCGCCACAATATTCAGATAATATTCATCTACGCCCATTTTTTAGTTATAGGACTTACGCAGAAATTACCAAAAGGCTTAATTTAATGAACCGCCAAGTCGCCAAGTACGCCAAGAATTGGTGGAGTGTGCGTAAGTCCTGAGTTAAAATACTGGAGGATAAAATACCAAAACTTCCCTTACATCTCCGCGCCTTTGCTTACTGAGCGAAGTCGAAGTATGCGCCTCTGCGTGAGACAAATCCAGATTAACACCATAAAACAATGACTATTCAACAACCAGACTACAATCCCAGTGGCGTAGGTGAAATTAATGGCAACATCTTCGGTTTACCAGGCGATTATGAGTCTGCAAACTTGATTGTCATTGCTGTACCTTGGGAAGTCACAGTATCCTATGGTGCGGGTACAGCTAACGGACCACAGCAGATTCTAGATGCTTCCATTCAACTAGATTTATTCGATTTCGATCATCCTGATGGCTGGAAACAAGGAATTTTCATGATGGAAATTCCCCAGGATATCTGCGAAAAAAACGCATATTACCGCACCTTAGCCGCCAAAATTATTGAAAGACTCGCACAAGGTCAACCACTGACAGCGACACCCGATTTAACCCCTATACTCAGAGAAATTAATCAAGCTAGTGAACAGGTAAATCAGTGGTTATTTACCCAAAGTCAAGCAGCAATCAACAAAGGGAAGCGGGTAGCAGTTATTGGTGGTGATCACAGTGTACCATTAGGTTATTTCCAAGCATTAGCCACTAAATACCCCAATTACGGCATTTTACACATTGATGCCCACGCAGATTTACGGGATGCTTATGAAGGGTTTGAATTTTCCCATGCTTCTATTATGTTTAACGGGCTGAAAATTCCGCAGATATCCAAATTAGTCCAGGTAGGTGTGCGTGATATTTGTCATGAAGAAGTAAAAATAATTGACGAATCAAATCAGCGCATCATCCCTTACTATGACCCCATGATTAAACAAAAGCTTTACGCTGGAAGCACTTGGATTGATTTATGTCGAGAAATTATCAGTCATTTACCAGAATACGTTTATATTAGCTTTGATGTGGATGGACTTGACCCCAAACTTTGCCCCAATACTGGTACTCCGGTTCCTGGGGGATTAGAATTAGAGCAAACTTTTTGTTTATTTCGGGAATTGGTCAAAAGCGGTAGAGAAATTATCGGTTTTGATGTCTGCGAGGTGGGTGATGGTGAGTGGGATGCTAATGTCGGTGGACGAATTGTTTACAAACTAGCGAACTTCATGGATTTATCCCAAATAAACGCTGATGATAATTAGTCGGCGTTCCTGATTTCAAATATGAATTTGTTTCACGCATCAGCGAAGCGAAGCACGAAGTGCGTTAGGCGCAAAGCCGCAAAGGTACGAAGAAGAAGAAAGGTCATTTTGACATTTCATACTTTGATTCAGCAACGCCAATTAGTCAGAGGTTAAATCATTCCAGTGAATGGGGTCTAATTGATAATATCGTTGTAATTGCTGATAAAGTTCTGGATGGTGTTGTTGTAACTGGCGGGGTTTTTCGTAAAATGTTTCCGTAGCTACGGCGAAAAATTCGGCGGGATTAGTTGTACCATAGCCATCCATGACAGTTTTGATTTTTCTAGGAATATCATGACAAAGTTTTTCATATTCTGTTGTCATCACCTGCGCCCATACCGGATAATCTGCATGAAGCGGCAAAATCGGCACACCGTTAGCTGTTCCATCTTCTTGATCTAACTGATGAGCAAATTCGTGTACTACAACATTATGTCCATCCTGCCAGTTATTGGTATCTTTTTTAATCTGTTCCCAGGATAATATCAATTGGTCTTGAGTCCATGATTCCCCCAATCTCGCGTCGCGTCTTTCTTCAACTACATAATTTCCCTTAGCAACGGTTTGACTCACAAAGTATGTCGTGGGGTAAATTAAAATAGAACGCAGTTTCGGGAAGTATTTTCCCCGTTCGTTGAGTAAAAGTAAACAAGCCATAGCAGCAATAGTTACTTTCATTTCTAGGGTAACTTGCAAACCTGCACAGCCAATGAATTGCTTTTCTGCTAAAAATACTTGAATATGTCCCAGCAGTCTCCGACGTTCATCAGGTGAAAGTTGCAGATAAATAGGTAGATGATTTTCAATGATAGCAGTCCAGATTGGGGGGAAAGGACGGCTTTTAATAGCATTGCGGCGCTGTTTCACGAGAATGGGACTGGCTAAAATACCAATCACAATCACCCCAATAATTATCAAAACAGCAATGATTTCCACTATTGATGAGTAATTGAAACGGTTTTAATATATTTATATTATACTGTGCTTTTCAGTATTTCTGCTTGGTTGGAAAAAATAATCATGCGATCGCCCCAACTCCACAATCATCATAAAGACGATAAAATAGTCATAGAGAGACAATCACACCTAACCCCAGGCGATGAAAGCAATTGAAGTCATGGCTACTGTAGATGAGCAGGGTCAACTATCCTTAGATTCACCCTTAAGTGTAGACAAGCACAGCCGTGTTAGAGTAATTATACTTATTTCTGAAGAATATCAAGAGGATGAGGAAATATCAGAATCTGCTATTGAAAGTTTTCGCCAAGGTTGGCATGATGCTATGACAGGAAACACATTACCTGTTTCTCAACTTTGGGAAGGGATTGATGCAGAATGACTCACCTTTAATTCAGGTTGAGGTAACTGCCAAATTCCAACGCAACTTACGGAGTTTGGCGAAAAAATACCGCAGTATTCGTAATGATATCCAGCCAATTATTCAGCAGCTTGAAGCTGGAGAATTACCAGGTGATCAGGTATCTGGAGTAGGCTATACAATTTTTAAACTACGAGTTAAAAATAGTGATATTCAAAAGGGTAAAAGTGGTGGATATCGATTGATATATTATGTCAAAATCAGTACAAAAATTATTTTAGTTACTATCTACTCAAAATCCGATCAAGAAGATATTTCAGCAGCAGAAATTCAGCAGATATTGGCTGAGTTTGAACATGAATAAAAAGCATAACAAGGCTCAGAGGGGCGATTGCCTATAATTTTTGTTGTTTATACTCCTCGTTTACAGTTATTAAGATTTACTTGCTTGAAAAATTTCTTCTAACTTAGCTTTACGAAGAATTAAGTTTACAAACGAAGAAATCTTGATAGCTTGAGTTCCAAAGATTAAGAAATCGTCCTTTCTGGCAGAATAGAGACCTTCATATTCATCTCCTTATATATTTCACATTCACGAATATTAGAATTATTTAAAATTGATTCGGCAGTTTTTGGGGTCAAATAAGGTGAAAGGATAACTAGCTTATCAGTATTAGTTAACTTTTTTACTTCTATTTGCCAACGGCGGCTAATATTTCTTAAATAGAATTCAGTTTTTTTTCATAAAACTACATAACTTAAACTATGTGTTTGTCTATTATTATACTTTATATCAAAATTTTGGCTTTAACAAGATTCTTCAAGCCTTGATAAACATTTTTTAACGGATTCTTTCTGAGTCACGCCATCAAAAGAATGCGATCGCCTTTCCCGAATTACGCTGCACATTTGGGGAACGTTCCATTGTGCCGGATGCTACTGTATTCAGTTGGGAAAGAGTACCTTTTGAGGCTGATGGCGAAGTACCGAATACCTTTGATATTTATCCTGACTGGACTGTAGAAATTCTCTCACCTAATCAGAGAGCTACTAAAGTTATTAGCAATATTTTACACTGTCTCAAACATGGTACTCAGCTAGGGTGGTTAATTGATCCAGAGGAGAGATTAATTCTAGCATTTATTCCTGGTCAAGAACCGATAGAGTTAACTGGTTGCGATCGCCTACCAACACCAAAATTTTTAACCCTAGATTTGACAGTTGATCAGGTTTTTGGGTGGCTAAAAGCAGGGCGATAAATTATACAACTTGGTAATTAGCCATTAAAAACTGAAATTATAAATGGTGGTAAACTCAGTATTTTTCATTATGATTTACTCCCTTTGACTTCGTTCAGGGAGAGTTGGTTGGGATCACTAAAAGCAGAGTCATGAATAAATGTTTCATCAGTCAGACTTTTCAGGAAAGCTATCAGGTCATTTTTTTCAGATTCAGTTAATTCAAAACCGCTAATAAATTCACTCTTGAGAGGATTTTTGCTTCCTACTCCCGCAAACTTTCCTTCATGAATCGTTCTCCCGCCTACTTTGTAGTGGTCAATGACTGCTTCTAGAGTAGCGATACTACCATCGTGCATATAGGGAGCAGTTAGATCAATATTTCGCAGAGTTGGAGCTTTGAAACGTCCCATATCTGATGGTTTAGTAGTAATTTCATAAACACCAGTATTATCTGATGGATAAGCTCCTTTGCCATCAATATTATAAAGCCCAGTGTTATGAAAAGCGATTTCCAGAAAAGCCAGGCGATCGTGCATCACCGAATCGCTGAAATTAATCCCACCATGACAATGAAAACATTCTAAACGTTCGCTGTTGAATAACTTTTCTCCCCGTTTAGCAGCTTTGGAAATAGCATCAGATTCGCCACCGAAGCGATAACGATCATAAGGAGAGTTCACAGAAATCAAAGTACGTTCAAAAGCCGCTATAGCTTTAGTCAGATTACTCAAGTTAATTGCATCCTGACCTTCTCCAAAAGCTGCTGCAAACATCTGTCGATATTTGGAGTCATCCCCCAGCATTGTTAATATTTGTTGTTCCCTTCCTACCATACCCATTTCTACCGGATGTTCCCCAAACATTGGCACTAAAGCTTGAGTTTCCAACTTAGTCATCAAAGGGTTAGCCCAAGTTAATACGGGGTTGTAACCAATATTGGCTAGACTCATGGAGTTACGGGGATGTTTTTCGCCAGTTGCTCCCACAGCTACAGTTTTACCATCAGTAAAAGCTGAGGACTGAATATGGCAAGATGCACAAGAGAATTCACTGGTGATTGATAAACGCTTTTCATAAAAAAGATGCCGTCCCAACGCCACTTTTTGCGAACTCATGGGGTTATCTGCTGGTACAATTGGCTTCGGCATCCAAGTTGGGAGATTCCAGTCATATTCCGAAGTCGGTGATTCGCCAAGTGTTTTACTCAGTCCCATTGACAGACAAAGCGACAATAGACAAATCACAACTAGGGTAAAAAAACGAGTTAATTTCATTCAACTCTAAAGAATTTCTGTTCAGAAGCAGGTTGATTACCAAAGGGTAAACCAAAATTAGTCATAATGCCGACACAATCACTGTCATCGGGAGATGACATACAACCTGGAGGGGTATTTGGTTGGTTGATAGTTAAATTTGTGTTTGCTAACAACGCGGCTAAGTCTGCAACCACTATATTTTTGTTGGGATCAAATTTAGTCAAGACAACCTTCGCGGTATTAGGATTTTTACAAGATGAGGGTTTTTGACTATCTGTGGTAGCTTGACAACCGGTGCTACCCAAATGGATGGGGAAACCCTGCGCCTGATGATTTGATTCACTATGTTTCGCGCCTGGGCTAGTGTGATTATGGTTGTTTAAATCAATCCGAGCAAATTTGTAACCAAACAGCCAGTTCCACCAGAGGGATGTTAAATTTAGGGGTGATGGGGCGGTGACGGAATCCTCATGATTGAGATCGAAAGGGACACCCAAGGTAAATTGCAATCCTTGATAATTACCTTTGGGTACTTGACCAATCACTTGATTGCGTGTTTCTACTGTGCCATTAACACAAGCACCAGATTTATTTTCAAAGTCTAGCAAGGCAATATTTTGGTATTGCCATTTACTATCCTGGGTTAAGGTTAAGGGTACAGCTTTACCATTGATATCAATTAAAGCTACATCAGACACATAGAAACGAAAATCAGAGAGTGTAAATTTTTTGGCGGGTTTACCTAAAGTGTAGGTTTTGCCACATTCAAAAGGCTGTTGAGCAACTTTACTATTAAATCTAATTGTTACTTCTTGAGTTTCGGTAGTAGAAGCTAAACTGATGGCGTAATTCCCCAGAATTGCGGTGCAGGGAATTGTTATTAATGTGAATACCGCTAATTTCGCAGACAACTGCATCACTTCACCTATGCTTTGATCAAGGTATCTTCCAATTCTCGGTAATGGATGAGCTGCTGTCAAATGACAATGTGTCAAACTTAGGTAAGAGTATAAAATCAGCAAAGACAGATTAAAAGTTTCCATATTAAATAACATTTTTAACTTTTCAACATCTGTTAAGTAATCTCTAGTTAAGTTTGACACTCTGTCTTTTGACATCAACAATAGTTTGACTTACTGTCACAAATAATAATTTAAACATCTGGAAAACCAGCAAATTACTTAATTTTTGGCGTGAGTGAGAGGAACTAGGGTGAAAAAAGATAGTTTATCAGTTTATTTGTGGTTAACTTCTGTTATATCGATTTTTACTGCTTTCCCTGCATATTCTGATGAAACAACTACCAAAGATATTCCTCGATTGAGCGAAATACAGCTGGCTCACACCAGTATTAAAGAATTATTGGTACAACAACCACAACCAAATCCAGTTATTCAAATATTAGGGGTGCGTTTACAACAATCTACTAATGAGTTGGAAATTTTCTTAGAAACTCCTACATCTGATCAGTTGGAAGTTTCTAACAAAAGTGAGGGAAATAAATTCATCGCAGATATTCCTAATGCTCAACTGCGTTTACCTAGTGATAATTCATTTCGTCAAGAACAACCATTTACAGGTATTGCAGAAGTAGTAGTCATAAATCAGGATGCAAATACTATCCGGGTGATCGTTACAGGTGATGTAGATATTCCCAAAGTTGAGTTAAATGACAGCAATGAAGGTTTAATTTTTGTCATCACGCCAGCAATATCTTCAACACCACAAACACCGGATACGTCTCAACCTAGTAGTGAAACACCAATCACACAACCATCATCTGAGGCGAATGAACCGATTGAATTGGTAGTCACCGCGCAAAAACGCCCAGAAGCTGCACAGGATGTACCTCTGAGTCTGAGGGTAATTCCTCAGCAGGAACTCATAGATGGACAAATCAATTCTTTGCAGGCGATCGCCAATAATACACCCAATTTTACTTTTCTCCCCACCACAGCAGGAAGTGCTGATTTTAGTTACTACAGCTTGCGGGGGCTAAATAACTTTAACTTTTTAGCCAGTCAAGACACTGTTGGCTTTTATATTGATGATGTTCCCTTTGATTACGGCGCTTTTCTAGACGTTGCGTTAATTGATTTAGAACGGGTGGAGGTGTTACGTGGCCCTCAAAGTACCCTCTATGGTAGAAGCAGTCCGGCTGGGGTTGTGAATATTATTTCTCGTCCCCCTAGCAATCAGCCAGAAATCGGCATTACCGCAGGTTACGGAAGTTATAACAGTCGGGAATTTCAACTATCGCTCAGTGATGCCATTATCCCCGATCAACTTTCGTTTCGACTGGCGGGAGCGTACAATGCACGAGATGGTGTATTTGACAATATCTTTCTTGATAAAGCAGCAGGAGAGCGATCGCAAGTCACTGGACGCGCTCAAATTCTCTGGACACCTACCCCAGAATGGAATGTATCATTTAACGCCTATGGCAGTGATAACGATAATGGCAATCCTACCTTTTCACGCCAGAATGCAGAAAACCCTTTTCAAGTTTCCCAAGAAGTCGATGGTTTTAATCGCCTCAGCACTAACACCCAGGCTTTGAAAGTGAGCTATAACGGTAATGGCTTTCGGGCTACATCCATCACCACACGGCGATTTAGCAATCAAAGTACCTTAGTCGGTGATAACTTTCCCGGTGATTTATTGCAGCAAATTATTGGTATCAATTCTACCTTGTGGTCGCAGGAGTTTCGCCTCCAATCTCCGGAAACTGCGGAAGCGTTTCGTTGGCTGTTGGGTGGATATTACGAGTCACGAGATTTTCAAGTTATTGATGATACTTTTAAATATACAGAAGCTGGTGCAGTTGCCTTTGGCGTACCAACGCCGGGAAGCGATCGCGTGTCCGCAGAACAATATCGCAATACTTACGCCATCTTCGGACAAGTTGATTACAAGCCAGTTACATCTGTGACTTTGTTTGCTGGTTTGCGTTACGAAACGGCTGATGCTGACCTTGACCGCAGCCGTGTGTTTGAAAATACAGACGGTAGTGTAAATCCCCCTACTGGTGAAGTACGCGGTGCGACCCTGAATAATGATGAATTAATTCCCAGGTTTGGCTTACAGTATAGCTTCGACCAGAATGTCATGGCATACGCCACCATAGCCAAAGGCTATAGACCCAGTGGATTTAACTACCGTGCAGATACAGAAGATACACGGCGATTTCAAGAAGAAACCTCCTGGACTTACGAAGCCGGCTTAAAATCATCTTGGTTAGATGACCGTCTCACGGCTAATCTGTCGGTTTTCCAAACAGACGTGGATAATTATCAAGTGCTGCTTACCGATGATTTTGGCTTTTTTAGAAACGTCACTAATGCTAATGTAAAAGTCACAGGCTTAGAATTTGAACTCACAGCTAAACCAGCACAAGGATTGAATTTAATCGCTGGGATTGGCTATGTAGACAGCAGATTTAAAAATTACAGAAATCCCTTTACAGACGGAGACTTTAGCGACAACCGCGTTCCTTTTGCACCAGAACTTACCTATAATCTAGCGGCGCAGTATCGCAGTAGAGGTGGATTTTTTGCCCGTGCAGAACTACGTGGTTATGGTGTAACTTATTTCGATGATGCCAATCAAGTCAAGCAAGACCCCTATGCCTTGGTCAATACCCGCATTGGTTACGAAGGCGAACAATACGGTATTTACTTATATGCCAATAACTTGTTTGATACTCGTTATATTACCTCTGGGTTTCTGTTCCCAGCACCCAACGTCACAGCCGGATTTGGTGATCCCGTAACTTATGGTATTCAGGTGCGGGCAAAACTGTGATGATTATCTGTAGCCAACTGAAAACAGAACGGAATTGAGAAGTTGCGATCGCCCATCACCCCACTATCGGTATATACTGAATAATAATCCCTATTCACGTCATATAATAATAGTTAACTTGTAGATATTACGTAAGTAACATCCCTACTACTCTTCACAATTAGCCATCCCATAGCTTAGGATGCAGAAAATTATTGAATCAGATTTAAAAGCTGAGATGAAAAAATCATCATCGCCACTCAACGCCATTTGGCTATTCCTGATTGTTTCCGCCACTGTAGTAGCAGCTTATAACGGCAACATGGCCGCCTTAACAGAAGCCTCCTTTACAGCAGCAGAAAGCGCCGTCACCCTAGCCATTGGACTAATTGGAGCGATGGCGCTGTGGTTGGGAATTATGAAAGTTGCCGAAACCGCAGGGATGATGCGATTAATCGCCAGATTGATTCGCCCACTCATGAGCCGACTTTTCCCCGAAGTTCCGGTAAATCACCCAGCCATGTCCGCAATGGTAATGAATATGGCAGCCAACGCCTTGGGACTCGGAAACGCCGCCACCCCAATGGGTTTAAAAGCAATGGCAGAACTGAATAAACTCAACCCAAATCCGGGAACCGCAACACCTGCTATGTGTTTGTTTTTAGCCATTAACACCTCCTCAGTAACAATCTTACCCCTCGGTGTAATTACTGTCCGTGCCAGTGCAGGGGCGACTAATCCCGCCGCCATCCTCCTACCCTCAATTATTGCAACTATCGTTTCCACATCTGTAGCAATTATTGGAAGTAAACTTTTAGCCAAGGGTGCATCCCCAAAGCTGACTTCTGAAGAATCGGCATTAGAAATTAGCGAAGTCCACAGCGACACTGTAGTCGAAGAAACCCCAGAACCCGAATTAATTCCCCCCGGAATGATCGGAAATATCGTTTTTGGCGGTTTAATTGTGGCATTTTTGGCGGCTCTATTTTACCGTCTCTCACTGCGAGGACTACCATATATTTTTAGTATGGTATTTCTCAGTAACCTTTCTAACTGGCTGATACCGCTTTTAATTTGTTTATTCCTGTTATTTGGTTATTTCCGAGGGGTGAAAGTTTACGAAGTTCTCACGGAAGGGGCAAAGGAAGGCTTTGACATTGCTATTCGGATTATTCCGTTTTTAGTGGCAATTTTTGTGGCCATTGGGATGTTTCGTGCTAGTGGCGCTTTGGATATTCTCACAACCGTGGTTTCTCCCATTACCTCGCTGATTACTCTCCCCGCAGAAGCCTTACCAATGGCATTAATTCGCCCCCTTTCCGGGAGTGGTTCCTATGGGTTAATGTCAGAAATTGTCAAAAATGACCCGGACAGTTTTCTGTCGTTTCTGGTTTCCACCATGCAAGGTTCAACGGAAACTACTTTTTATGTGATGGCAGTATATTTTGGTAGCATTGGCATTGTTCGCACTAGATACACACTACCGGCGGCGCTGTGTGCTGATGCGGCGGGAATACTGGCATCTCTAGCAATTTGCCGCATTATGTTTTAAATTTTGATACCCTGAATCTGCATGAATATCCTGAAAATATTTGCTAATTTGATTAAAGTAATCTCCACAATTTTTATTTCCGGTGCGATCGCCTGGGAATTATGGCATATTTATGCAATCATGAATGACATTAGCATTCCCAGCAATCTAAATTTTATTTTTTGGATTGACCGTTTTGCGATTACAGCGCATTTAATTGAAGCGGTAATTGCGGCTATTTATGCACCAGGAAAAGAGAAATCACCTCTCAAATATGCTATTTATACCTTTTTTGTGGGTACGGTTGCTCTGACAGAATTGTTTGCTCCCCAGGAAAACAGTGTAAAAAAGCCAGTATAAAATAATCAAAGATAGCTGAAGCTATTTATTTGCGTCACAATAGTAGTATGCAGTCATGAGTATGTGCTGATATGTCTCGTTTAACTCAAATTTTTCAAAACTTGTTTATTCGGTTTGAAGGCTTTTTCGGGGTTATTTTCTCAAGTTTATGGGGTTTTATCAAAAATGTATTTGCTCCAGTTACCAAGATTTTGGGATTTAGTCAGTCTGACTATTTCTTAGAAACTGATGCAGCGCAAGGTATAAAGCAAGCCGCAAATCAACAAATAATTGCAAAGACTCAGGATAAAACTCCGGAAACTCCCGTTGCTAGAAGCCGTCGTCAGAATGCCAAAATGGATGACTATTTTCTCAATATGGCTCGTGATGTGAACAAGAACTAATGGTGAGTTGGGTACACAACTAAGGGTAAAATTAACCATCTATCTCAAATTGACCAACCTGTTAACCCGATGTATTGCGATTACCTGGTACAAATTCTAACCGCCCGTGTATATGATGTTGCTCAGGAAACACCACTGGAGTATGCGCCAAACCTCTCCAAACGTCTGAATAACCAACTCTTGCTGAAGCGGGAGGATATGCAGTCAGTGTTTTCCTTTAAGCTGCGGGGTGCTTATAATAAGATGGTAAATTTAACACCGGAGTTGCTGGCGCAAGGTGTGATTGCAGCATCTGCGGGAAATCATGCTCAGGGTGTGGCTTTAGCTGCTAGTCGCTTAGGAACACGAGCAATTATTGTCATGCCGGTGACTACTCCCCAGGTAAAAATTGATGCAGTTAAAGCCAGGGGGGGAGAGGTGGTACTGCATGGTAATACCTATGATGATGCCTATGGTTATGCTCGTGAATTAGAGGCAGAAAAAGGACTGACTTTTATTCATCCCTTTGATGATCCTGATGTGATTGCAGGACAGGGGACAATTGGGATGGAGATTTTACGGCAATATCAGCAACCTATCCATGCTATTTTTGTGGCTATTGGTGGCGGTGGTTTGATTTCGGGAATTGCAGCTTATGTAAAACGCTTGCGTCCGGAAATCAAAATTATTGGTGTTGAACCTGTGGATGCTGATGCAATGTCGCAATCACTCAAGGCGGGACATCGGGTGAAGTTGTCTCAGGTGGGTTTATTTGCTGATGGGGTGGCGGTGCGAGAAGTGGGGGAAGAAACTTTCCGTCTCTGTCAGAATTATGTGGATGAAATTATTTTAGTAGATACGGATGATACCTGCGCGGCGATTAAAGATGTGTTTGAGGATACCCGTTCTATTTTAGAACCTGCTGGGGCATTGGCGATCGCAGCTGCTAAAGCCTACGCCGAACGGGAACAAATTACAGGAAAAACCTTAGTTGCTGTGGCTTGCGGTGCTAACATGAACTTTGACCGTCTCCGCTTTGTAGCAGAACGAGCCGAATTTGGGGAACGTCGGGAAGCTATCTTTGCAGTGGCGATTCCTGAACAACAGGGTAGTCTGCGTCAGTTTTGCGAATGTATTGGTCAACGCAATCTGACTGAGTTTAATTATCGCATTGCCGATCAAACAGAAGCTCATATTTTTGTCGGTGTGCAAATCCAAAACCGTGCTGATGCGGCGCAAATGGTAGAATCCTTTGAAAGCTGCGGTTTTAAAACCATTGATTTAACAGATGATGAACTGACAAAGTTACATCTGCGTCACATGGTGGGTGGTCATTCTCCCCTCGCACATAATGAATTACTTTACCGTTTTGAATTTCCAGAACGTCCTGGCGCATTAATGCAGTTTGTGGGTTCCATGAGTCCCAATTGGAATATTAGTATGTTCCATTACCGCAACAATGGTGCAGATTATGGGCGAATTGTGGTGGGAATGCAAGTACCGCCCCAGGAAATGGCGGAGTGGCAAGGATTTTTGGATAGCCTCGGTTACCGCTATTGGGATGAAAGTGAGAATCTGGCGTATAAATTGTTTTTGGGTTAGAGCTATTGCTAATATTTATTAACTCCGGTTAATTACTAGGACTTACACAAAAACTCTCACTTCGACAAGTGTTACAGTGAGCCTACAATGCTCTGAGCCTATCGAAGGGTCGAACTGATCAGTGACCACTCAAACCATGATTTGTGTTCTCTGCATCTGGTGTGGTTAATTATTCTGTAATTTGTATGTAATTCTTAATTACTTAAGTTGACTAAATTTGAGTAGAATATTCCATTAGCCTAGTTTATATCAAATTTACGCATATTTAAGGTATCGAATCAGTCAGAGTTTAGGGAATAATAAAAAACAATTGGTTAGTTGCTATAGTAGTTCACTTTACTTTCTAGGCTAATTAGAAACCAATTTATCAACTCTCAACATCTATGAAGCGCAAGCACCAACTTGACTTATATTCTGCCCTAGCTAGAATTCGATTTCTTAAAAACAGTTATACCGCCAAAATACTGGTGGTAGCATTTATAGGTACTCACATACCACTTCTGACTTTATTTTTCAGTTTTGTAATTTCCAACTCCTATACCTCGGATATGGCTATGGGAATTTTATTGATTGCGCTATTAGCAACGTTGGCGGGGACGTTGGTAACTCTTTGTGCTATCAATAATTTAATGGTTCCCGTAATTGTGACATCTGCGGCGTTGCAAAACTATTTAAAAAGTAAAAGATTACCGGAGTTACCTACAGATTTTAGTGATGAAGTAGGTACATTGATGGCGGATACTTCACAAACTATTCACCAACTAGATGGGTTAATTCACTACATCAGTAACTATGATGATCTGACTGGATTACCTAATCGGGATTTGTTTTGCGATCGCCTTCATCATACTTTATCCCAGCCTCAAAATTTGCACAGGCTGATAGCCATCTTTTTGATCCGGATTAATGACTTTCACACCATTACTAATACCTTAGATCATCCGGCATCAAACTTACTGATCAGAGCGATCGCCCAGCGTTTGAATAACAGCATTGCGCCCACAGATTTACTAGCGCGTTGTAGTAAAGATGAATTTGCGATCGCCCGCATGGAATTTTTTTCCATTGAGACTTTAATTAATCTGTGCCAATTATTACTGGATAATCTAGCCAAACCCTTCTTTGTCGAGGGTAAGCGGATTCAGATCACAGCCAGTATTGGGATGACAATTAATCACCTAGAAGCTGATCAAAGTATAGATCAACTCTTGCAAGAGGCACACATAGCGCTGTATCAAATGGAGCAGCCAGGGTCTAGTCAATACCAGTTTTATTCACCAGAAATGAATGCTCAATTACAAGAGAGGCTAACCTTAGAAGAACAATTATATGGCGCTTTAGAGCGCGGTGAAATGGTAGTTTATTACCAACCATTAATTGACTTACATAGCGGACAAATCAAGGCAATGGAAGCCCTAGTTCGTTGGAACCATCCTATCAACGGTTTAGTTTCCCCAGCTAAATTTATTCCCATTGCAGAAGCCAACGGTTTCATTATCCCCATTGGTGAATGGGTCTTACGAACTGCTTGTATTCAAAACTGTGGTTGGCAGAAGGCGGGATTTCCCCCCATTCGCATCTCCGTAAATCTATCAGCACGACAGTTTGAAC
Organism: Nodularia harveyana UHCC-0300; assembly: GCF_034931085.1. NCBI lineage: Bacteria > Bacillati > Cyanobacteriota > Cyanophyceae > Nostocales > Nodulariaceae > Nodularia > Nodularia harveyana. The sequence goes on from NZ_JAYGHG010000003.1 coordinate 24,937, forward strand.
AACCGAACTTAGTGGAAATCGTCAGCCAAATTCTCCATGACACCGGAATGGACGCTGCTTACTTAGAGCTAGAAGTCACCGAAAGCTTTTTGATGACTGACATAAATACTTCCATTCAAATTTTACAAGAATTAAGAGAACTCGGTATATCTCTAGCATTAGATGACTTTGGTACAGGCTATTCCTCCCTGAGTTACTTAAAGCGCTTTCCGGTAAATATGCTCAAAATTGACCGCTCCTTTGTACAAGATGTCACATCCAATCCTGATAGCGCGGCTGTGACTGATGCCATCATTGGTTTAGCAAAAAACCTCAGATTAAATATCACTGCGGAAGGAATAGAAACCCAAGAACAGCTCGATTATTTACAAAAGCGCGGCTGTGAAGAAGGTCAAGGTTTTTACATCAGTCGCCCTGAACCTGCTGAAGTAATCACTGAGATATTGAAAAATAGAGAGTAGGGAGTAGGGAGTAGGGAGTAGGGAGTGGGGAGTAGGGAGTGGGGAGTAGGGAGTAGGGAGTAGGGAGTAGGGAGTAGGGAGTGGGGAGTAGGGAGTGGGGAGTAGGGAGTAGGGAATAGAAAGAATTAGGACTTACGCATAATCTACGTTTTCTTGGCGTTCTTGGCGGCTTGGCGGTTCGATAAATCAAGACTTTTGGCAATTGTTGCGTAAGTCCTGAGAATATAGAGATTGATCACAAAAAGTCAAATCCTAACCACCTTGACGGTTGCTATACTTACACCGTAGAGCTTCAATGTTTTGGGTAAAATCGCTGTTTTTTGTGGTGATCTGCAAAACGCTAAATAATAGTATGTAATATATAGGACTACTATTTGATTATTGAACAAATATGTAGGGTGTGTAGGGTGTGTATAGCCCAAGGGGCATGGCTGACGCTAAAGCGGTAGCGTAACGCACCAAACCGTTAATAATCGTCCGTTACTAACGCACCCTACAATACTACAATACTGCACAACGCCAAAGAATAGTATGTAAGATGTAGGTATGTAATCATACCTGCGGACAAGCTTAACCCATGACAGTCATCACAATTCGGGAAGAAGGGCGAATAGATACCGGATTTGCAGCAAATCTCAAATTTGATGGCGGAGAATACCCAGTGACGATTACTGACCCCTTTACCGCCAAGGAAGAAAAAGAACTAGAGTGGTATTTTGAAGAATGGGTAACGTTTCCTTTTAGTGATACTGTCATTGCAGAAAGGGCAGCAGCCAGCGTTAAAATATACGGTGAAAGCCTATTTAAGCAGGTTTTTCAGACAGATTTCAATGCTTATAGCTTATATCGACAACTGCGGGGTAATCTGAGTCAAGTACAGATTGAAATCGTGGCGAAAACCCCAGAATTTCACGCTATACACTGGGAAGCTCTACAAGACCCAGATTTAAGCCGACCACTGGCGGTAGACTGTGTAATGTTGCGGAAGAATGTCAAACCTGCACCACCTGTATCAGCTAATGTGCAGACATCGGCTGTGATTAATCTGCTGGTAGTGGTGGCGCGTCCAGATGAGGAAAGGGATGTGGGCTATCGGACAATTTCTCGCCCGTTGCTGGAGTTGATTGACAATAGCAATTTGCGGGTAAACGTTGAGTTGCTGCGTCCAGGAACTTATGAAAGTTTGTCTAAGCATTTGCAAGAAAAAGGTGCGGGATTTTACCACATCGTTCATTTGGATATGCACGGGGCGGTGCTAAATTATGAACAGGTTCAGTCTCCCAGCAAACCTGAACGCTATTTCTATAAAGGGCGCTATGGACGTGGTGATTTGCAGCCCTTTGATGGAGTGAAAGCTTTTGTCTGCTTTGAGGGCGAGTCTCAGGGAAAGGTGGATTTGGTAGAAGCTTCAGAATTAGCTGCATTGTTGACAGGAAAGGGGATTCCTGTGTGTATTCTCAATGCTTGTCAGTCGGGGAAACAGGTGAAGAACTCCGCCAGCGAGGAGGGGTTAAGTGAAGATACTCGTGAAACCAGTCTGGGAAGCAGGTTAATGACCGCAGGGATGCAGATGGTGGTGGCTATGGGGTATTCTGTCACTGTGTCGGCGGCAAAGTTGATGATGTCACAGCTTTATCAACATTTGTTTGATCATAAACCCATGACTGAAGCTATCAGGCTGGGGAGGCTGGAACTGTTCAATGATAAAGAACGGAAAGCCTATTTCAATAAATATATTAATTTAGAAGATTGGTTATTACCTGTGGTTTATTCTCATCAGGTAGTGAATTTTAATTTACGGCAGTTTACACCAGAAGAAGAGGAGAAATATTACGAATCTGTTGGTAGTCAATATCGTTTCTCCTTGCCGGAATATGGATTTATTGGTCGGGATTTGGAGATTCTCAAAATAGAGAAGGCTTTGCTCAGGCATAATGTTTTGCTGTTGCAAGGTATGGGGGGAACAGGTAAAACAACTTTGTTAAATTATTTAACGGAATGGTGGCAGAGGACACATTTTGTTGAGGATGTATTTTATTTTGGCTATGACCAAAAAGCCTGGACGCTGACACAAATTCTGTTTGATATTGGTCAGAAAGTGTATAAGGAGAAATTTGAACAGGCGCGATTTCAAGTGATGAGTCAGCCTGCACAGGTAGGGAAATTAGTGGCAAAGTTGCGGGGTGCAGCTTACGCTGTAATTTTGGATAATTTGGAATCGGTGACAGGGCAGCAATTGGCGATTCAAAATACTTTACCAGAGGCAGAACGTGAGCAAATCCGGGATTTTATCGGGAAGTTGGTAGGTGGTAAAACGCGGGTGGTTTTGGGTTCACGGAGTCGGGAAGAATGGCTACAAAGTCAGACTTTTAAACAGAATATTTATGAGTTACAAGGATTAGATCAAGAAGCCAGGACGGAATTAGCAGAGAAAATTTTAGAACGGAATGTAGCTGCACAACTGGTTGATGGGATTCGTCAAGATGCCGATTTTGAAAAGTTGATGAAATTGTTAGCAGGGTATCCCCTGGCGATGGAAGTTGTGTTAACGAATTTGCAAAGGCAATCACCCCAGGAGATTTTGCAGGGGTTGCAAAGTGCTGATGTCAATTTGGATGTGGTGAGTGAGGATAAGACCAAGAGTATTTTGAAATGTGTGGAATATTCTCACAGTAATTTGTCACCAGATGCACAGAAATTGTTGCTGTGTTTGGCTCATTTTAGTGGGTTTATTTTACGAACAGCTATTCCGCAATATATCAAAGAACTACAAAAGCTAGAAACATTAAATGATTATTGTTTTGATAAATTCGATGATGCCATTCAAGAGGCAATTAACTGGGGCTTACTCTCATTGATTGAGAATAATCAAAACTTCCTAAAAATTCAACCTATTTTCCCCTACTTTTTAAAGACTAAGTTAGCATCTGTTGATAAAACAATACAGGCAGCTTTACAAGAGGGATTTAAAAACTACTATATAGGTTTGGCAGAAAATTATAAGTATTTGATGGATTCTAAAGATGCTCACAAGCGTGAATTGGGTATATCTTTCTGTGGCTGGGAATATGAAAACCTTTATCATGCCCTGCAAATTTATTTGCAGAAACAAGAAAGTATTAGTATCTACTTTTGTTTATTTGAATACTTTGATTTAATTAGTGATAACCAAAGTAACCTCAAGTTGGCAGAAATGGTTTGTCAAAATTTAGAAAATTATCCCCCAGCATTTATCCAGGGTGAATTAGGTTATCTGATAGCACTGGCAATTGGTAACTTGGGTAATTGTCAACTAATGATAAAGCAGTACCAGCAAGCCAAAGATTCTTACGAAAAAACTTTAGAAATTTATCCTACCTTAGTGGGTATAGACGAAAGACAAAAACAACTTTGGCAAGCCGGCACATACCAAAATTTGGGAAGAGTTGCCCAAGAATTGCGAGAATATGAAGAGGCACAGCGAAATTATCAACAGGCTTTGAATATCTTTATCGAATATAAAGATCGCTTTTCCCAAGCCAGCACATACCAGCAATTGGGAAGAGTTGCCCAAGAATTGCGAGAATATGAAGAAGCACGGCGCAATTATCAACAAGCTTTGAAAATCTACATCGAAGATCGTGATCGCTTTTCCCAAGCCGGCATCTACAACCAGTTGGGAATAGTTGCTCAAGAATTACGAGACTTTGAAACAGCAAAGGAAAATTTTGAAAAGGCTTTGAATATCAAGATCGAATATGGCGATCGCTATTCCCAAGCTATCACAGACTACAATTTGGGAATAGTTGCCCAACAATTACATCAATATGAAAAAGCAAAGCACGATTTTCAACAGGCTTTGAAGATCACAATCGAATATGGCGCTAGCGAAGCTCTTCCTTCGGAAGCTCGCTATTCCCAAGCCCGCATCTACGACCAGTTGGGAGCAGTTGCCCAAGAATTGTACGAATATGAAGAAGCAAAGCGCAATTATCAACAGGCTTTGAATATCTACATTGAATATAGCGCTCGCTATTCCCAAGGCAAAATCTACCACCAGTTGGGACTGCTTGCAGTAGCAGAGGGAAACTTCTCAGAGGCAAAGGCTAACTTCCAGAAAGCGTTAGAGATATTTGTTGAATATGAGGATGAATATAACGCAGCAATGACACGGAGCATTTTAGACATTTTACCAGATTGACCAGTTATCAAACTCCAAAATTTTGTTCACTGTTTACTGTTCTGAGTCTCCCGGTGGGAGAGTTCCAACGTTTTCCGCAGGTGGTTCTGTGTAGTCACAAAAGATATTTAATCCGATTTTGAGTATATACAAAACAATCACAGTGGCGATGGCAGGATCAATTGGTAATCCATTTGTGGTTGCAAGACCGACTAGAGAGACAATCAAACCTGATAGCAACGGTGAACTGCCTGGATTTTTCGTGTATTCTTTGAGTTGACCACGAAAGCCATCATCACCGCAGAGTTCTTTACGCAGTACATTCAGGGTGACTTTCCAGATTGATTTGCCTTCTGACATTAATGTTTTGCCATTTTTCTCAATCCATAAATCCTCAAATGAGCGTTCAACTTTACCATTGTGTCTGGCTAAGTTATCTAGGGCATACTGTGCAGGTTTGTAATCTTGCAATATTTCCCGCATAGCCATGATTTCATTACTACTGATTTGCGCTTCCATACTTTAGTTAGTTTTTTGGTTTAAGTTGTTAAATTGACCCCAATTTTCAGACTTTAGCATTTATCGCGTTTTTTGTTGTGTCGGTTGAACTTTGAGAATATGGATTTGTTTCACGCATCAGCGAAGCGAAGCACGAAGTGCGTTAGGCGCAAAGGCGCAAAGGTAGGAAGGAAGAAGGAAGGAAGAAATTTAGCGCAACTTTATAAAGAAATGGTATGAGTCTCTTACCTGATAACTTAGTGGTTAGGGGATGTTTGAAAAGTCGTGAAGTAGACGAAAGACCCCTCTCCAAACCTCTCCCCCACAGGGAGAGAGGCTTTGAAACCACCATTCTTTTGTAGGGAAGGGGGGCTAGGGGGGTTAGGTTTCCGAAGCTTAGATGTTAGCAATAATACTTTTCAAACATCTTTTTAGGGAAAATCTACATTGAGTAAATATGCAGTTTAGCCAAGAACTATCTCTACCCAGTATGGGCTGTGGCACTTGGGCATGGGGTAATCAGTTACTCTGGGGATATGATGAAAGTATGGATGAACAGTTACAAGCTGTTTTTAATCTCTGTGTCAGCAATGGTGTAAGTTTGTTTGATACTGGCGATTCTTACGGGACTGGGCGATTAAATGGACGCAGTGAGTTACTTTTGGGGCGATTTACTCAGGAATATCAAGGGGTAAATCAAGATAATATTTGCATTGCTACTAAGCTGGCGGCTTACCCTTGGAGATGGACTCGTCAAGCTATGGTTAAGGCTTGTCGGGCTTCGGCGCAACGTTTGGGCAAAAATGTCGATTTGGTGCAAATGCACTGGTCTACGGCTAATTATGCACCTTGGCAAGAATCGGGTTTGTTAGATGGTTTGGCTGATTTATATGAACAGGGTTTAGTGAAGGGGGTGGGTTTATCTAATTACGGCCCTAAACGTCTGCAATGGGTACATGAAAAGTTTGCGGCGCGGGGTGTTCCTATTAAAACTCTGCAAGTTCAGTATTCTTTACTGTCTACTTATCCGGTGACGGAGTTAGGGTTGAAGGATGTTTGTGATGAGTTGGGGATTAAGTTAATCGCCTATAGTCCTCTGGCTTTGGGGATTTTAACGGGGAAATATGGTGAGAAAGGTAGTTTACCGAAGGGTATCCGGGGTTTATTATTTCGGCAACTTTTGCCTGGTGTGCGATCGCTTTTAGAATGTTTACGAGAGGTGGCAGAATCTAGAAATAAAACTATGTCTCAGGTGGCAATTAATTGGTGTATCTGTAAGGGTACTATTCCTATCCCTGGGGCGAAAAGTCTGGAACAGGCACAGCAAAATATTGGTGCTTTGGGTTGGCTGTTAGACTCTGGCGAAATTGCGGCGTTAGATCAAGCTGCTGGAGGTACGGATAAGAAAATGGTGCAGAATATTTTTCAAACTCAGTAGAAAATATCAGTGGTGATTTAGATCAAGTTCGGTTAATTATTGACGATTACCACAATATGGAACCCCACCCCCAGCCCCTCCCCGCAAGCGAGGAGGGGAGAAAGAATGTAGAATTTTTATAAGTCGTCGGGTAAAACCCATTTGGGTGGTTCGGTCATTTTTTTCCGCAGGCGTTCATCTGCCATCGCCAGCATTTGGTCTAAGGAAGTCTCTTCGATAAATTTGGCAGTTGCTTCTCTAAACTCGATATGGGGACATTTATCCCCTAATACACAGCCGTTCACGCAGGCTTGAGCGCAATCAATTTGGTGTTCCACAATGAATATCCTCTCTTTAAATTATGAGTTAAGAGTTGTGATTGATACTGTGAATCTCTACTCTTAAGATCAAGTCCCCTTAATTGACTATGATAAAACGGCGTTGCTGAAGTTGAATATCAAATCACCTCTTAAACTCTTCCTCTCTGCGGCTCTGCGCCTCTGCGTGAGTTAAATTCCTTAATTCAGCAACGCCATGATAAAACTGCTGCTACGCTAATAGCATATATATCAAATGTTTTGCTAACAAGGGCGCTCATGTCGGAACTCTTAGCTATTACTGGAACCATCGCGGCGATCGCCACGGCTGTGATTCCGCAACAAGGTAGCGTTAGTATTGTACGGGTGTCTGGTTCCCACGCAATGGCGATCGCCCAAGCTCTATTTTCCGCCCCTGGGCAGCAAGTTTGGGAAAGTCACCGCATTCTTTACGGTTATATCCGCCATCCCCAGACAGAAGCTTTGGTGGATGAAGCGCTGTTATTAATTATGCAAGCTCCCCGTTCTTACACCCGTGAGGATGTGGTAGAATTTCATTGTCACGGCGGAATTATGGCAGTGCAGCAGGTCTTACAATTGTGTCTAGAACAGGGCGCTAGGCTTGCTCAACCGGGTGAATTTACTCTCAGAGCCTTTTTGAATGGAAGACTTGATTTAACCCAAGCGGAGAGTATTGCTGATTTAGTGGGTGCGCGATCGCCCCAAGCTGCTCAAACTGCTTTAGCTGGATTACAAGGTAAATTAGCCTCTCCGATTCGCCAGTTACGCAACCATTGTTTAGATATTTTGGCGGAGATTGAAGCCCGGATTGACTTTGAAGAAGACTTACCACCGTTGGATTATAAAGCGATCATATCAGATATTGATCACGTTGCCGCAGAAATTACGAAATTATTAGCCACCAAAGACAAAGGCGAACTGCTGCGAACGGGGTTAAAAGTAGCGATTGTGGGGCGACCAAATGTCGGGAAATCTAGTTTATTGAATGCCTGGAGTCAGAGCGATCGCGCCATAGTCACTGATTTACCAGGGACAACCCGCGATGTGGTGGAGTCTCAGCTCGTTGTCGGGGGAATCCCTGTGCAGGTGTTAGATACAGCCGGGATTCGGGAAACAGTAGACCAAGTAGAAAAAATTGGCGTAGAGCGATCGCGCCGGGCTGCAAATGCTGCCGATTTAGTATTACTGACAATTGACGCATCAGCAGGATGGACGGAAGCCGACCAAGAAATTTATCAACAAGTCCAACACCGCCCCTTAATCCTGATCATTAATAAAATTGATCTCATAGAAACAGCATCTACTGTTACTTTAAAATATCCCGAAAATATTAACCAAATTGTTAACACAGCCGCCGCTCAAAATCAAGGAATTGACGCATTAGAAACCGCAATTTTAAACATAGTTCAAACCGGAAAAGTTGAAGCTGCTGATATGGATTTAGCCATTAACCAAAGACAAGCAGCCGCCTTAACCCAAGCTAAAATATCTCTAGAACAAGTACAAGTTACAATTACTGATCAACTCCCCCTTGACTTTTGGACAATTGATTTACGTGGTGCAATTCAAGCATTAGGAGAAATAACCGGAGAACAAGTTACAGAATCAGTTCTTGACAGAATTTTTAGTAGGTTTTGTATTGGTAAATAAAACTCATCAATAGCGATATGCACTTAAATAAAGTAGATAATATAGGAATCCGGTTTGATTTATAAAAAAATTAAGTATTGTAGGGTGTGTTAGGATGAAATCCGTAACGCACCATCATTAAAGCTACTGAAATACATGGTTTTTGGAAATACTCTTAATTCTGCTAACGCTTTAATAGTAGGTGCTAGTCAAGGTATCGGTTTCGGCTTTGTCAAAAAATTGCTGACAGATTCTCGAATTAACCAAATTTATGCAACCTATCGTCAACTTGAATCAGCAGAAGAATTAATCACTTTAGAAAAACAATATCCTCATAAATTAACTTGTTTATCCTTAGATATTATTGAAGAGTCGCAAATTACCCAAGTCCTCCAACGCATCAAAGTCGAAGTCAAAAAATTACACTTAGTAATTAACTCTGTGGGAATATTGCATGATGACACTTTCCAACCAGAAAAAAGTTTAAAGCAGATTAATTCGGAAAACTTGCTGCGCTACTTTCAAATTAATAGTATTGGTTCTATTCTCCTGGCTAAACACCTTTTACCCTTACTTCGTCATAGTGAATATAGCGTTTTTGCCAGTATTTCTGCTAAATTAGCTAGTATTGGTGACAATAAAATCGGTGGCTGGTATGGCTACCGTGCTTCCAAAACTGCACTGAATATGTTTATGCGAACAGCCGCAATTGAGTATAGTAGAAACTGTCCTCAAACATTGATAGTTACCTTACATCCTGGGACAACAGATACACGTCTATCTCGTCCATTCCAAAGAAACGTACCACCAGAAAAGCTATTTTCAGTAGAACGCAGCGTCGAACAACTCTTAACTGTGATTGAACAACTTGAACAAGGTGATAGTGGAAAATTTTTCTCCTGGGATGGAAGTGAGTTACCTTGGTAGCTGAGACTAACTAAATACTAAAAAATCTAGCCATGAAATTTTTTATTCCAGCCGCCAACGACCACACCAGAGCCGAAGATGTTTATCATAAGATTGCTATATTCGCCCAAGCACCAATTACGGAAAAGCGCATTTGGAAATTATCCTGGTTTGAGAATAATATGAATATGGAAAGTGAGGTTGGTAAACCTTTACCATCCCCATATCAAACTGGTAAAGAGCTAGTTTTAGCAATATTTGAATGTGAAAACCTCTATAAGATTTGCACTCTTACACATGGAGGAGTCAAGGGAGAACCTATTTTAGTTGTGAAAAATCCCCAAACATCAGTAACTTATTTTGTTAATGATCCTCAAGAATAATTGATAAGTTGTAATTCAGCCAGTCAGAGGTTTATTTATGCACTGAATTAGGGTAATTATCAACATCTTCTAGGTGGGTTTACTCAATTAACTTAAAACCCCAAGGTTTCATCGCTGCTAGGGCTATTTCCCTATCGACACCTTCATAAGCCTCCCATTCCGAATGTTTATCTTTAGGATGTCCCTCACCGACATGACCTGCAACTTTAATTACCGGAACACCAACCAATTCGTTGCGTTCCATTCCTCTAGGAATCACTAGTTGGAGTTGATGACCGACGAACTTGGAAGCACTGGATTCAGCTACAGATTTACGAACTAAACAAATATCACCAGCAGTTCCCCAAGTTGTGGTGTAAATGTGGAGAAATGATATATAGGCTTGTGGTTTTATCGCTCTTTTGAGAACTTGCACTTTCTTTTATCCTTAATTAAAATACTACTGCAATTAAAAGTCAATCTCTTAATTATAGTTCCAATTCCAACTTTAACTCTATCTCCTGTAAAGGTTCTCACTAGGGGTTAATTATCTATTTTGCCATAAACAATTATGATCTATATCATGAATTTAAAGAGTGTTTATCAAAAGTTATACTCACGAATATTTTCTGGAAGACTGACCTGAGTGGTTCAGAGAATTAGTAAGTCAATTTACTTACCACGGAATAAACCTTGAAAAAATGCAAAAATGTTGATAAGTATCTGTTCTATCCATAGTAGAAGACGATCTAACCACTGTAGAAGTTGCTCCAAAGGATGTTTATCATAGCCGACAACAGTTGCTTCTACATCTATCCAGTCGGGCTGAAAATCAAGTTGGCTATGGTCGCTATTCTGAGTTATGGCTTGGGACTTGCGGACATTTTTTCCTGTTCTGGTGAGATGATGGCTAGATTTGGCTTTTGGTTTTTCTTCAACCCTGTTTTCAGATGTAACTAGCTTGTTAGTAATTGTCTGGAAACTACCGAACAAATCGCTGAAATTTAACCAGGAATCTCTAGCTAAGTCATCATTCTGTAACTGGCTAGGGTGAGACGAAGCCGGGAAGATGTTATTTGATTTTCTTTGACTATGTTGCGGGTGTAGTTTTTTATCTTTACTATCACCAAAAAAGTAACTAATTGCAGCCTCTATTAAATCGTAAATATGCGGTGTATGGTTGTCTAATTCATCATTAATAGCAGCTACGTGGGCTTTACCATAAACAAATATGTTTAGCTGAGTTTGCACCACTCGCAAAATTTCTTGGCTGCGCTGTTGCATAGGTAATAATGCGCTGTTTTCCCACCTCGCCATTGAGACATCTAAGAAGGTGATGAATTGATGAGGATGAGGTGAATTTTCGGCTACACCTGGTGGTAGGGTGGGGATATTAACAGCAATTTTGCCTGTAATTTGTGCTAAGTTACGGTTAATTTTGAGTAGTAATTTTGGCTGTGGTTGATGGTTAATTAACTGCCAAGAATGCCAATAATTACCAACTTCTGTAATAATTCGGGCTGCTAATTTTGCCTGTTGTTGGGGTGTTAAAATATCTAAAATTTCATTGTCGCCGGTGACAATTACTAAGTTGCGTCCGACTAAGTTTGTGGCAATTCCGCGTATAACTGGCAAATAGGGCTGGATATTCTCGGAGGAATTTTCAGTAATGGTTACTGGGGTTGGGGAATGACGGAAAAGTTTTGACCGCACAAAACCCCAAAACTTTAAAGGTGGAGGTTCTGGCTGAGGGGATAAATTTTTGACTGCTGCTAATACTTGTTTAATTGGTTTGTCAGCAGTTGGGGAAGTTTGGGGTGATAATTTCCACTTTGGTTGTGTGGTTTTACCCTCTAAAGTTTGAGAAGCTGAGACTGTGGGATTTAATAATTGATATAAGGGGTAAAGTAAGAGTTCCACACCCCACTTAGTTTTAACTTGTAAATGTCGGAAGCTATGATTCCACTTTTCTGTCAACCGCCGAGTTTGCAGGTGGACAAAGTTAAGTATTTTGCTTTGATAGCGGCCAGAGTAACCAGGAGACATGATGGTGATGTGTGAGTTTGAGTCTTGTTGAGTTTTGAGACTCCCGCCAAATAATAATGATTTTACCGAAGAAATGGGTTTGAGGTTCCCCGTTGTTCTACGACGGCTTTTAATTTATTAGTATACCAAGATGCTGTTATACTAATCGTAGTGGAAAGGTAATCAACCACTTAAAAAACCTAGCTGTCGAAAGACAAAGCACTGAACCTTGATAATTGAATCTATGCAGTTCTACTGTATTATTCTAGTTTCCTCCTAACAGTAGGTAAAAGATTTATAGGGGCTAGACTTGTGTTGAGCGAAGTCGAAACACGAATCAGCATTATTTTGAAACAAATTGTTTCAAACAAAACAGGACTTGCACTCATGCAAATAGGGTAGGGCATACCCGAATTAACGCTTGGGGAGAATCCCACCTCTGGTCTAGATGACGCAAGGACTCTAGGCTAAGTGGTTTCGTTGAACCAAGAATCCCCGTCGATTTATCGCGGGGAGTCTCAAGTGACCTTATTTTAGCGAAAATATGACCCTGCCCCCATTAAAATCACATAATGAATTGATTTTGGCAACTATTGCCCAACTGCGATCTTTTTCTCAAGTTAATGTTCAGTCTGGTTGGCGATATCAGAAATGCGATCGCAATATTACTGATATTACGACATCTCCTTTGTCTGATTGGGAACTTGTCCAACTCAATGGGAAGGAACATATTGCTTGGAGTGGGGGAAAACAGGTGCTGTGGTTACAACAAAGATTTGTGGTTCCGGAAAATTTAGGGGGTTATCCGGTAACTGGTTTGTCTTTGCGGTTGGTGTTGCTGTGGTGGGCTGATTTGGCTGAGATTTATGTGAATGGGAAGTTGGTGCTGGAGGGAGATTTATTTGATTGTGCGCCACGGGTGCTGCTAAGTGACGGGGTGAGGACTGGTGAGGAGTTTGTTGTGGCTTTGCGGTTGCTGAGTCCTGGTCATGATGATGGTGCTTTGGTGCGATCGCTCCTGGTTTTTGAGTCTTATAATGATCATAATCCTGATCCGGGTTTTCTGGCTGATGAGTTGGCGGTGATACAGGTTTTTTTCAATAAGTTTGCACCGGAAGGTTTGGCTGCTTTGGCTGCGGGTTTGGGGGAGGTCAGGAACTACAGAGACGCAGAGGACGCAGAGAGGGAATTAAGGGAGTTACGCGCAGTTTATCAATATTTATCCGGGTTTATCGCTGGTTTAAATCCTAAAATCTATTTGTTAGGTCATGCACATTTAGATTTAGCATGGCTGTGGCCTGTGAGTGATACTTGGAAGGCTGCACAACGTACTTTTGAGTCGGTACTAAAGTTACAGGCTGATTTTCCAGAGTTGATTTTTTCTCATTCTACACCGGCGCTTTATGCTTGGGTGGAGGAAAATCGCCCAGATTTGTTTGGGGAAATTCAGCAACAGGTAAAGGCTGGACGTTGGGAGGTTGTGGGCGGTTTTTGGGTGGAACCGGAATTAAATTTGATTTCTGGTGAGTCGATTGTGCGTCAGTTATTATATGGTCAGCGTTATACCCAAGCCAAGTTCGGGAAAATTTCTTCTGTGGCTTGGTTACCGGATACTTTTGGTTTTTGTGCGACTTTACCGCAGTTTTTGGTGAATGCGGGAATTGAATTTTTTGTGACTCAAAAGTTGCGCTGGAATGATACTACCCAGTTTGATTATGAGGCTTTTTGGTGGCGATCGCCTGATGGGAGTGAAATCTTTAGCGTCATGTCTGCACTCATCGGTCAAGGTATCGACCCGGTGAAAATGGCAGAATATCATTGTGAATGGCAAAGCAAAACCGGCTTAGAAACATCTCTCTGGCTTCCCGGTGTCGGCGACCACGGCGGCGGCCCCACCCGTGATATGTTAGAAACAGCCCAACGCTGGCAAAATTCGACCGTTTTCCCAGACTTAGAATTTATCACGTCAGAAAAGTATTTACAGCAAATTAAAGCAAACCTAACCCCCCTTAACAACCAGAGAATGGGGGAAAATAAAAATATCTCCCGTCGCCTTGTAGGAGAGGGGTTGGGGGAGAGGTTAATTCCCACTTGGGAAGATGAATTATACTTAGAATTTCATCGCGGTTGCTATACTACCCACGCCGAGCAAAAACGCTGGAATCGACGTTGCGAAGATTTACTATATCAAGCAGAATTATTTGCGACTTTAGCCACCCTTAGCTGTGGGACGACATATCCCCAAGAGGAAATCGAAACAGCTTGGAAGCAAGTTTTATTTAACCAGTTTCACGATATTTTACCCGGTTCTTCCATTACCCAAGTTTATCAGGATGCACTCCCAGAATGGCAGCAAGTGGAACAAGTGGGAATGGAAATATTACAAGAGTCTTTACTTGCGATCGCATCCATAACCATTCTACCCCCACCCCCGCACCCAGAAGCACAACCAATATTTATTTTCAATCCTCTCAATTGGCAGCGTTCGGAAGTAGTATCCGTCACCTTACCTGCAACTCACCCCCAATGGCAAGTCCATGATTTTCAGGGACAGCCAATTATTTCACAACCATCACAACCATCAAAACTGCTGTTTCTCGCCGCCGAAATTCCCCCCGTAGGTTATCGCATCTTTTGGATTTCCCCTACTTCCACAGTTCCCCAACACCCCATTTTCCCAGACTCGATTTTAGAAAATGAATTTCTTAGGGTAATAATTAATCGGAAAACCGGAGACTTATCCAGCGTCTTTGACAAAACCCAGCAACGGGAAATTTTAGACGGTGCGGGAAATCAACTACAATCCTTTACAGATAGCGGACAATATTGGGACGCTTGGAATATTGATCCGAATTATGCCCAACATCCCTTACCACCCACACAGTTAAAATCCATCCAATGGTTAGACCAAGGTTTAGTGCAGAATCGTGTCCGCGTGGTGCGTCAATTAGGTAAATCGGAATTTTGCCAGGATTACATTCTACAAGCAGGTTCACCACTCTTAAAAATTGCCTCTACTGTGAATTGGCAAGAAAATCAGGTAATGGTAAAAACCGCCTTTCCTTTAAATCTGCAAACAGATTTTGCAACATATGAAATCCCTTGCGGGACAATTCGTCGCCCCACTCAACCCCAAACCCCCGCAGAACAAGCTAAATGGGAAGTTCCCGCCTTGCGTTGGGCTGATTTAACAGCAGCAACAGACGCAGATACTTATGGTGTGAGTTTGCTCAACGATTGTAAATACGGTTACGATAGTCAGGATAATCAACTACGCCTCACACTCTTACGCAGTCCTAACTGGCCTGACCCCGAAACAGATAGAGGCTGTCATGAATTTACCTACGCCTTATATCCCCACAAGGGTAGCTGGGAATCAGCCCACACCATCCACCGTGGTTATGAGTTAAATATTCCCTTACAAGTCATAATCAATCCCCCCACCACTCAGAAAGATGTATCACCCAGTAACGACGGTGTAAGTTTTCTGAATTTATCGGCGGAAAATTTAATTTTAATGGCCTTCAAGCCCTCTGAGGATAACCCCCAGCAATTTATTCTCCGGTGTTACGAATGTCACGGAGAAATAGCCGAGTTAGCCCTAGAGAATAACTTAGGTCTGTATCTCGGAAATGCAGTAGATTTGTTAGAGTCTAACTCATCTTTGCCACAAAACTTAACAATACAGCCTAAAAAAATTGCCACCTTTCAAGTCAACAGATATTAATCTTCGTGGTCTTCAAAGGGGTCTGATAACTGCTTGCTAGGAGGACCGAAGGAAATATAAATTGCATAAGCCGTGACAGCAACTAAGGCTGCACCCACTGAGATACTAATAATTGCGGCGGGTTCCATATTCATAAATTGTTCCATAAGTAGGCGATTAATTATGAGTGTTATTATTTCGGGGTTCTGCCCCAATAGGCTTAACTATTCTAACATTTGTTTCGCTGTCACCCACGTAATTAATTTTGCTGGGCGCAATTTATCAGGCAGGGGCTTCATGATAGTAGAATATTACGAGAAGATCAAAAAAAGCTTTGGTAACTAAATCTTAGGTGAACTATGGCACAACGCACTAGGTTAGGAGATATCCTCAAACCTTTAAATTCTGAGTACGGTAAAGTGGCTCCGGGTTGGGGTACTACCCCTGTAATGGGTGTTTTTATGCTCCTATTTTTCGTGTTTTTGCTGATTATTCTGCAAGTTTACAACAAGTCTCTGCTAATTCAGGACGTAATGGTTGATTGGCGCAGTTTAGGCGGCTAACTTAATATACCGAACCTTTACCCGGCTTGACCGGGTTTTTTTATAGCTGGGACTGGAAAACGTTAGGCTTGAGATAAGGAGAGTTTTGATTTCGACTCTCCACAGCCTAGCTGGACTGTATTCTATATTTATAGGAGAAAGCGCGTGAATGTATTTGGTATCGGTCTTCCCGAAATGGGTCTGATTATGGTAGTCGCTTTGTTAATCTTTGGCCCCAAGAAGTTACCAGAAATTGGTCGTAGTCTCGGTAAAACAGTTCGCGGTTTTCAAGAAGCTTCTAGTGAGTTTCAAAACGAGTTTAAACGGGAATCTGAACAAATAGAACAGGCTATGAAAACTTCGGCTCAAATCGAACCCAAGGAACTGGAAGCCACTAAATCTGAACAAGAGGCTGCTGGTTCTTCCTCTGTGAGTTAGGCTACGACACACAAGTAGAAAAACTTGACTCCCCGTAGGGTGTGTTATGGAAGTTAGTCATAACGCACCTATAATCGATGATGGTGCGTTGCGCTAGGCAACAATACACTCTATCAAAAATTTGACTTATTTGTGTGTACACCGTAGATAGCTTAGGGGAGGCGCAGCTAAGGAAATGACAGAAGCTATTACAAAACCATCTTTGGTGATTCCTCAACTAATTGTCGGGTTAGGAAATCCAGAGCCGAAGTATGACCAAACACGCCATAATATTGGCTTTGCTGCTATAGATGCACTTTCTCGTGCTTGGCAAATTCCTGTGGCGGAAAATCGTAAGTTTCAGGGTGAGTATGGTGAGGGAATTGCAGTAGGTAGCCGTAAAGTCCGCTTACTGAAACCGTTGACTTATATGAATCGCTCTGGACAGTCTATCCAAGCGGTGACTAGTTGGTATAAATTACCGCCAGAATCTGTGCTGGTGATTTATGATGATATGGATTTACCTTTGGGTAAGACTCGTTTACGCTTGTCTGGTTCGGCTGGCGGACATAATGGTATGAAGAGTACAATCTCTCATCTTAATACCCAAAATTTTCCCCGTTTACGTATTGGTATCGGGAAACCAAATCACGGCGATGCGGAATCTATCTCTCATGTTTTAGGAAAGTTTTCTGCTGCTGAAACTAAACTCACATCTTTGTTACTTGAGTTTATGGTTGAGTGTGTAGAATTTAGTCTGAAACAAGGAGTGGAACACGCGATGAATCGTTGTAATAGTCGCACTATTGAGGTTTCTTCATAGCAATATACCCTCACCTCGGCATGGGGGTGGGGTATATCCATAAATTTTATTTCAGGTGAAGCCAAATAGGTTGATTAAAAACGTCGGTTTCGCCTAGCAGATACTCCCTTACGTTTACGCTTTTCTTGGGGTGTTTCAAAGTGCCGATGAAACTTGACATCTGCTAATATACCAGCTTTAGAGACTTGGCGTTTAAACCGCCGCAAAGCTGAATCAATACCTTCGTTTTCTCCTAGAACGACTTGGGTCATTCTTGCTGCATCCTCATAATCAATATTATCTTTGTAATTTTAGCCTCAAATTTAGCCAAATATTCCAATCTGTAATTATGTCAGGGAATAGGGAATAGGCTTGAAACTCTCTCATTATGTTTCTGTCCTAACTTCCTTGGCAGTTGCTATATTATCAGAGGCGAGTTATGCAAAGTTTTGTAGTGGTGACTTTAATCCCACAGTTGACCTGCAAATATTTATCGTGGCTGGGAAATCCAAAAGCACAGTTTAAAAGCGGACTTTACCCGTATTTAATAATTGATATCCAAAGACTAACGAGCCTAAAGCTACTAATAAGTTCCACAAGCTAGTGGGTCTAAAAAATACACCGCCGCTAAAGAAAACTAGTATGAAGCCAGCAGCTAGTAAGAACCATCCTAAATTTCCGGTTTCTCTACGGAAGAAGAATAGTGAAAAGATTCCGGAAATGATGGCTAAACCTGAGAGAGTCGCCGGAAATCGACGGTAAAAAATTGTGTAGTAACTGCTGACAAAGATAATATTTTTAGCAAAGAAGTAGATACCTACAATTAGTAGACTTATACCGATAACTTTGATTAATAGTCTGCCCATATTATTTCTTGAGTAGAGGATGCAAATGACACATTTAATTATATGAGAATAGTTAGTGAAATACGGAACTTTATAAAAAGTTTATTTTACTTAAAATCATCAAAATCAAGTAAATATACTGTTGTATTTTTCTGAGAAGATTGTATGTGAGTTACTCAGTGTCAATCTCTAAGGAAAGGGCTAGTTGGTAGAGTTGACGACGGGGAACAGTGGTGATTTTTGCTAATTGTCGGCTGGCTTGGGAGCGAGATATTCCCTGAGTGATCATCTGTAGTAATTCGGCTTTAAGTTGTGCTTCTGTGAGTTGCAGTTGGCTGGGAGGATTGCCGGCTAGCACTATGGTATATTCGCCTTGGGGTTGACGTTGGTTGTAATGGGCGATCGCCTCGGCAATGGTTCCCCGCCAAAATTCTTCGTATAATTTAGTTAACTCCCTGGCTAGGACAATTTGGCGATCGCCTCCTAAAACAGTGGCAAAATCTTGTAAACTTTCTGGTAATCTATAGGGTGATTCATAGAAAATTAAAGTCCGGGATTCTGTCTGCAATGACTCTAAATATTCTCGCCGTTTTGCAGCTTTGGGTGGGAGAAAGCCTTCAAACACAAACCTATCTGTAGGTAACCCAGATGCAATTAAAGCGGTAATGGTTGCACTCGCGCCAGGAATCGGTACAACTGTGATTCCCGCCTGAATACAAGCTATGACTAATTCATAACCAGGATCGGACACCGCCGGCATTCCCGCATCACTCACTAGTGCGATCGCCTGGCCATTTGCCATATACTCTAATAATTCCGGTATCCGACTATGGCGGTTATGTTCGTGATAACTTATCTGCGGTGTTTTAACTTGAAAATGTTGCAGTAATTTCCCGGTGTGGCGTGTATCTTCGGCTGCTATTAAATTCACATTTTGCAAAATTCTCACCGCCCGAAAGGTCATGTCTTCCAGATTGCCAATGGGTGTACCGACGATGTAAAGTGTTCCTGGTTTGGGATCGGTCTGCATGAATGAAAAAGTAAGGATAAATGGTGTTGCTTTCAATATGGATTGGTATCACGCAGAGGCGCAGAGGCGCAGAGAATGAGAGTTTGAGAGTCTAATTCAGCATTGCTGAATAAATTAATTATCGATCTGGTGAGGCTGAAATATAACGGACAAATGCATAATTTCACATCCCATCGGGGGTTATTTGTGGGTTTAGTGACTTTGGATTTAATCTACCTCGCTGATTCTCCCCCTAGAAATAATCAGAAAATTGTCGCTACTGACTATACTTTAGCAGCCGGTGGCCCTGCTACTAATGGGGCTGTGACTTTTAGTTATTTAGGTAATCAAACTCAAGTTTTGGGTGTGCTGGGTTGTCATCCCATGACCCAACTAATTCGCGGAGATTTGGCAAATTATCAGGTGGCGATCGCCGATCTGCAACCTAGTATAATTACACCACCACCTGTATCCTCGATTATTATTACTCAAAGTACCGGTGAACGGGCTATAGTCTCAATCAACGCCGCTAAAACTCAAGCTAGTATTGCATCTATCCCGGCAAATATTTTACAAGATATTGATATTGTCTTAATTGATGGGCATCAAATGGCGGTGAGTCTCACCATAGCGGAAATGGCTAAAGCTGCAAATATCCCCGTAGTTATGGATGGTGGGAGTTGGAAACCAGGATTTGAGCAAGTTTTACCTTTTGTGGATTATGCGGTGTGTTCCGCTAATTTCTATCCTCCCAACTGCAACACAGAGACTGAAGTATTTAGTTACCTGAGTACATTTGAGATTCCCCACATCGCCATTACCCACGGAGAGAAACCCATTACATATTCTTCCGCTAATAAAATCGGTGCTGTAGATGTTCCCCAAATTCAGTCTGTGGATACTCTGGGGGCTGGAGATATTTTTCACGGCGCGTTCTGTCACTATATTTTACAAGCCAGTTTTACTGATGCCTTGGCACAAGCTGCTACAATTGCGGCTGATTCCTGTGGATTTTTTGGGACTCGTCGCTGGATGGAAGTGGCGGAGTAGTAGACTTGGATGATCAACCGCAAAGCACACAAAGAAAGAAATTGATGCAGAATTTACCAGAAATATTAGCGATCGCGCGTCAAATCAGTTGGGGCGCATCTGATATACTCAAGAGCTATTACCACGGCACTGCTAAAAACCCCGACCTCGATGTGCAGTATAAACAAAATGAACCTGTAACCCTTGCCGATTTAGCTGTCAGTCGATACATTCTGGAAAAGTTACAAGCAGCTTTGGGTAACGAAGATTTCGACTACATCAGTGAAGAAACCTATTCGCCAGGTAAGAAATCTGATAAATTAGTCTGGATAATTGATCCCTTGGACGGTACGCGAGATTTCATTCAAAAAACTGGCGAGTATGCCATTCATATCGCCTTAGTCCAAGACACCCGCCCCATTTTGGCTGTAGTTGCTGTCCCAGAAGCTGAAAAGTTATACTTTGCCATCAAAGGCGGGGGTACATTTATCGAAACCCGTGATGGATATTTCCCCATCCAAGTTGCTTCCGGTAAACCCGTAGAAGAATTAACTGTAGTCGTGAGTCGCTCTCACCGCAACGAATCTTTAGATTATTTATTAAAAAACTTCCCTTCTCAAAATCATAAATCAGTTGGTAGTGTCGGTTGCAAAATTACCACAATTCTGGAACAACAAGCTGAGATTTACATTTCTCTCTCCGGAAAGTCCGCCCCTAAAGATTGGGATATGGCAGCCCCAGAACTAATTTTAACCGAAGCAGGGGGTAAGTTTACCCACTTCGATGGCAGCCCATTACAATACAATACTGGTGATATTAACCAATGGGGTGGTTTGTTAGCAAGTAATGGTGAACATCATCATTTGTTATGTGAAAAAGCCGCAAATTTATTAGCCGAGTTCGCTGGTTAATGGTTTGGTGGATAGAATTATGATCCAAGTTCTGGCTGAGGATTGTTAACAAAAATGTTGCGCGTTTATCATCTGTTTCTCGGTGTAATTTTATTGGCTTTAGCACCAGTGGGAATTAAAATTATGCTCCCCAAAGTTACTCCTACGGTAGAAGAAAGATTAATTCCTATATCCACCACAACTCAAACCAGTTCCCCCCTCACCACTCCGGAAACTACTCACCATTCCACAGCCGAAAATCCTTGGATTAAAATCTTGGGTAAAACACATACACCCAAGGGTTGGGAAGTTTTACCTTGTGAGGGAAACTCACCCCTATTGTGTGTATCTTCCCAAGGAAAATTGTTAGGTACTGTGGAATTGGAAGTTTACCCAGTCGGAAGTTATCCTAATTTTCAGCAAAATCTCAGAGATGCTGGGATTCTACCGGATTCTCAAAAAAAAGACAATCCTGAGTACCAAAGCCAGTTATTAATAGCCCTCAAGTCTTGGGTTGCAGATGTGAATGGTACTTTTTTACAAGACCGTGAAAATACCTCGAAAAACCAAACTGTCTTTTCCGCCTACCCACCACAACCAGCAGCAATGGGGAAACTTCAGGGAATACGCTATGGTTTTGTGGGAATCAAGCCAGAGGGTGGAGTGGAAGAGTTACATATCAGTCATGTTGCTTTTGATGGTGAGGTTTTATATGTGCTGACTACGGCTTTTGACCCCCCATCGGTGGCTGGGAAATTTGAAGAACTGGAAAAGTTGGCAATTTTTCAACCTTATTTGACCGCGATCGCAGCTGATTTAAATTTAACCAGATAATGGAATATCAATCAAAAATTCTGTGCCATTTCCCGGAGCCGAATTACAAGTTAACCGCCCTTTGTGTTGCTCAACAACCACCTGATAACTAATAGACAATCCCAACCCTATACCACTTCCTACCTCCTTAGTAGTAAAAAATGGATCAAATATTTTTTGCTGCACCGTTGCTGTCATCCCATCAGCATTATCAGCAATAATAATTCGCAGCATATTTTCATCTATAAGTTGAGTGGAAATCTGAATTATGGGATTTTCGGTGATTTTTCTCTGAGTTAAGGCATCTTCTAAAGCATCAATGGCATTATTTAAAATATTCATAAATACCTGATTCAGTTGACTAGCAAAACAACTAACTTTTGGCAGTTGACAATAATTTTTGCTAACTTGAATTTGGGGAAAATCACTAATTTTCTGGAGTCGATGGTCTAAAATCATTAAAGTATTATCAATACCTTCATGAACATCTACAGCTTTCATTTTAGCTTCACCAAGGCGGGAAAAGTTACGCAAGCCTAACACAATATCCTGGATGCGTGAACTCCCAATATTCATAGAGTTGAGAATTTTTGGTAAATCTGCGGCAAGGAAATCCAAGTCAATTGCTGCGGCTTTCTGTTGTATTAGCTGAGAATCTCCTTGTTGATAGATAGTGATAAAATCTAGTAACTCTTGGACATACTGATTGATATAGGCAATATTCCCATGAATAAAATTGATGGGGTTATTGATTTCATGGGCAATTCCCGCTATCATTTGCCCCAAGGAAGACATTTTTTCACTTTGAATTAGTTGGGCTTGGGTACTTTGTAATTCTGAAAGTGTTTGTTGCAAAGTTTGATTTTTTTCATGAACTTGTTGGGTTCTTTCTTTTACTTTGACTTCTAGTTGATGATTGGCTTGTGCTAAACTGCGATAAAGTATGGCATTCTCTAGAGAAATTGCTGCTTGGGTAGTCAGGAGTTTGAGAACTTCGATGCGATCGCCTGTAAATGCGCCTGTAGTCAGATTGTTTTCTAAATAAATAATCCCCAATAATTTACCTTGATTGATAATAGGAATACATAACAGACTCTGAGGTTGCTGACTGAGAATGTAGCGATCGCCAGCTAAAGATGTGACATTTGTAGCATCATCGATGACGGAAACTTCCAGAGTCCGTTTGACGTAATTAATCAAAGTAATAGGAACATCTGCGCTCACCTCCAACCTCATACCTGGGAAGTTAGTGACAATATCCGCAGTCTGGGAACTACAAGCAACAGCAGTAACAATTAACTCTAATCCTTCACCTTCGCTCAAAATCAGTGCAGATTTAGAAGCTCCAGCATTCTCCATCACAACCTGCATAATCCTAGCAAGCAGTTTATCTAGATCAATTTCCTCAGAAAGTGCTTGCGATGCTTTAATCACCGCCGCCAAATCTAAAGAATCGGAAATACTGATTTGAGAGCTAGAAGTTACGCTAGATTCATGACTGAAATCAGCAGTATTTTCACTTTCAGAAAGATTAACCTTTGCTGGCTGGTGTATAGGCGCTAGGAATTGGGAATAACGTTGGACTAAATCATGAACTTTAGCCGTTGCTCCCCAACGAATATAACTATGGTAAGCATCAGTTACATAAATTTCAGCAATTTTCGATTTTCCCCATTCCAGATAAAATTTAGCGGCTAATTCCTGCGCCAGAGCTTCTTCATTGATAAACCCATGTTCATGAGCCAGAGAAATAGCTTGATCATATAATTCCATTGCTCGCAGATACTCACCGCTCACCCGATGTCTTTCTGCTTCTACTAAATAAAACTTATGGAGATAATTCATAGGAGCATGATCTGCATAGTGCTGCAACTCTGCTTGATTATCTACTACTTCCTGAAGTAAATTCTTTGGCTCATTGGTCATCGTTGAATATATAGCTAAGGCTGTAAGAGAATCATAAAAATAAAAGATAGGTACAGTGATAAATCCTGTACCTCCAGATAAATATTTTTTGCCTTGAATCCTATTTTCTTGAGCTGCAACAAAATTACCAAATAAATAACATAGTATAAGTTTGTGTAAATAGTAGTAGTGGAGTCCATTCAGATCATTTGCTTCAATTAGCAGTAATAATGATGTTTCCTCATTATATGCATCGCCGATGAGATTACAGGCATTATCAGAATTACCTAATAAATTGATAATACTTTGCAAACATATTTGACAATAGCGCGATGTAGTTGTTTGCTTACGGTATTGCAAAACATAACTGTAGTCTCTAATTTCTGCTTCCAGACTTGTCAATTCTTGACCCATCAAATATGAATGCTGACAAATATCTACACAGTAGCCGACATATTCAAAATCTCCCGTTTCTAGTGCCGTGTGATATCCCTCAATTAGAATGGGTAAATTGTCTCTAATATGAGATTTTCCATGAAAAATAAATGCTCCCAATACATATAATGTTCTGGCTTTAATTTCTGGATAATTATCTTGACAAACCAATTTAAGGGCTAAATTACCAATCTGAATTGCGGCTTCCACATCTTTCTCAATCCCATTTAACAGGATGCCATAGCAAGCATAAACAAAAGCAGATAAAGGAGCATTTCCGTATTGAATTGATAACTTAACTTGTAATAATATAATCAGTGGAAATAATAATGGATTTGCAGCATAGGCCGGAGGAATCACAGTTGATATGATCCGAATTATGGCTAATTGCTTTGCACAGGTCATCAACGGTAAGTTGAACAAATCTTCAACGGTTTTATCTGCAAGCAAGACTCTCGTTTCTGCAAGACCTTGCTCGATATCATTGGTGGTGGGGGAATCGGGGAAAACTAGCCCAAAATCTTGTAATACTTGGCGGGCGATGGCGATCGCGTCCAATAATCTATTTTGGGATGTATAAGCTTGAATTTTGATTACATAAACTTTAACTTTTTCCAGCAGAGTTTTGGCTTGTTGTAGTACTAACTCTGCTAGTTCTTCCATCTCCTCAAAATTGCCATCTAAAAATGCTACCTCTGTAGCTGTTTCCAATAAAGCCAAAGTTAACTGATATTGTGTCTCCCAACTATCATTTGCTAGTAGTTGGATTCCAGTATTTAAATAATTCAGTGCTGAGGGATAAGCCATTGATGCTAAAGCTTTACGCCCAGCGACTAAATTCATTTCAGCTAATTGTTGGCGTTCTGCTGTCAGTTGAATTAAAGGTATGGCGATATTAAATTGATTCACTAGGTCAAAAATTAGGGCTTCCCTTTCCGGAATTGGGGTATTTTTTAATAAAAGTTGCCCAATTTTGAGGTGAATTACCGGTTTTTTGGCTTCGGGAATTAAAGCGTAGGCGGCTTGTTGTACCCGGTCATGAATAAATTTATATTTAGGTAATTGTTGATCAATCCCTTTAACAACGGTATGGGAAATTTCACCTTGCACTAAAACTAATCCTTGCAATAAGGCAGTCCATAAATCAGTAGCGACATCTACTATTAATTTCTCAGATACAATAGCCAGATTTTTTAAGTCAAATTCGTTACCTATACAAGCGGCTAACTTCATAGCTTCCTGAGTGGCTGTTGGTAGCTTTTTCAGTTGAATTGACATAAATTCCAGCACATCATCCGTGAGTGCTAATGCCTTAATCTTTGAGATGTCATAATACCAACTTCCTAATTTAACATCAAATTCCAGTAATCCCTCTTTATGTAAAGCCTTGAGAAATTCATGAATAAAGAAAGGATTTCCTTTAGTTTTAGCAAATACTATTTGTGTCAGTGCGATCGCCTGATTTTCTTCACATCGCAAAGTATCACTAATTAACTGATTTAAATCAGCCAGGGTTAAATTATTTAAAATTATCTGGTTAATTGTAGCGCCGTCTTTTTTTATTTCATTGAGAGCTAAATTTAATGGGTGTGCTTGATTAACTTCATTATGCCGATAAGCGCCAATAATTAATAGGCTTTTTTTATTTTCCCAGGGAGAACTAATATTATCTCTGACATTGCTGGCACTGATTAATAATTTAATTAATTTCAATGATGTCACATCTGCCCATTGCAAGTCATCTAAAAATATCACTAAAGGATGTTCTCTAGTCATGAAGACTTGGATAAATCTTTCCAATAATAAATTAAATCGATTTTCCGCAGTAGCGCCAGATACTTGTGCTACCTCTGGTTGCTTACCAATAATGAGTTCTAGTTCGGGAATTAAATTAACAATTACTTGACCTTGCATACCCAATGCCGATAGGATTTTATCTTTCCATTGGGTAATTTCGGCATCTGTTTCTAAAAGAATTTGTCTGATTAAGTCTTTTAAGGCTTGGAGCAATCCTGATAAGGGAATATCCCGTTTCAAGTGGTCATACTTTCCTTGAATAAAATAACCCCGTTGGCGCAAAATCGGTTTGTGAATCTCGTTCACCACTACTGTTTTGCCAATACCAGAGAATCCTTTCACTAGAATTATTTCTGTTGTACCACTACTCACACGTTCAAAAGCTGTAAGTAGTTTTTTAACTTCTGCATCCCGACCATAGAGTTTTTCGGGAATCAGGAAACTGTCAGATATATCTTTTTCTCCTAACTCAAAGTTAGTGATATTTCCTGTTTCTTCCCACTGCTGGCGGCATTTTTCTAAATCATGTCTGAGTCCGTAGGCGCTTTGATAACGGTCTTCGGCATTTTTAGACATCAGTTTGCTGATGATTGAAGACAATATGGGTGGAATATGGGGATTAACTTGGCTAGCGGTGGGTGGCTGTTTAGCTATATGACAATAGACTAACTCCGTCGCATCTGTGGTGATGAAGGGTAACTGATTGGTGAGGAGTTGAAAAAATGTCACACCCAAAGAATAAAAATCACTGCGGTAATCAATACCCCGATTCATCCTTCCTGTTTGTTCGGGGGAAATATAACCTAAAGTACCTTCTAAAACATTGGGATTAATCAGGAATTGAATTTGTCGCGGTAGTATGCTTGCAATACTAAAATCTATGAGTTTAACTTCCAGAGTCTGGGGGTGAATAATAATATTGGCAGGTTTAATATCTTTATGGATGATGCGATCGCCATGTAGTTGCTCTAGAGTAGATACTATTTGCATAGCAATATGAAAAAACTCTCTTAGCGCTAAACCATTTCCTGGCTGGTGATTTTTCTTAACTACCCAATCTTGGAGGGATATACCGCCAATATCTTCCATGACTAAAACATCACCTTGAGCGAAATTTTCTAAGGCTAAAGATTTGACTATGCCGGGAATATCAAGGTTATTACCGATGGTATACTGATTACGCAATTGTGCGATTTCGCTGAATGTAGGATGTTCATTCCATATCAGCTTGAGGATTACGCTTTTTTGGTCTTGTTCTCTGATACCGCGATAAACTAGAGTTTTTTGACTTGAATAGATTTCCTCGGTAATTTGATATCCGCTAATAGTAAACTTGGTATGGGATGATACTGACATTACAGCGAGGCTCACGGCTATGTTTGACTTTAGCTGAGTATTTCTTCGATATATAATATAGGACAAATTTCCGATTCTATATCGGAAAACCTTATATTCTCAATAATTCCGTCCACTTCATGAGGGGATTTAATTAAAACCCTTAACCCCTCCCCTGTGTCAGGAGAGGGGAGACTTGCAGTTAAATTTCCGCTACAGCGCGTTCAATCAAACGACGTGCTAAAGTTTGCGTACCTGTGTGTTCGTAGTAATTCGTGGCTACATCCAAAAAGGCGGCGAGATAATCTAATTTATCGTCACTGAGTTGGACAAAACTTTGTAAATTGCCCACTACTTTTTGTGGCGTTAAATTATTTTGGGTAACTAACCCACCCATCCAACCTTTCACAGAGTCAAAACTTTCACCGATAAAGTTCAATTTATCGCCAACACTGTTACCGGGAATTACATCTTGAATATCTTGGAAAGTTGAGTTTTGTTGTAACTCCTGGGGACTGGTTTGATTTAAGCCGGATAAAGCATGATTAATGAAGTCTGGCCCTAGTGGAATTAAACCATCAACACAAACCAAAGCTACCATGCGAATCAAAGATTCACCGCTATACTCACCTAAAGAAGCGACAAAATCACCGATACTGTCTCCGGGAATCCCATTAATTTGACAGAAGGCGACTAATTCCACGACTAATTTCAAGCACAAATCAATAGTTTGGGCTTTGTCGGCTTTGGGGGTCATTTTGTTTAAAAAACCCAAAAGGGGAATTTTTTCCCCGACTTTGTTAGCTAAGGCTGCTGCGGCTAGAGCTTTATCTGTTTTATCTACAGTTTGATAAAGCCACATGGCGCGTTGATAACCTTGGGATTTGTCATTGTAAAGATAAATTGCTCTTTCACCAATTTGCTGAATTAAACTTTCATCAGTTTCACGGGTGACAGTCTTAATTGTATTAACAAAGCCGACAGTATTTTTCCACTCTCCAGGAGCAACAAAATCCAAGGATCTGAGCATGGAAATTGTTAAGCCACTGGTGGGAAGTTCATCAACTAATTCAAAAATTGGTTTGTTCACAAGTATCTCCTTGGGGTTTTAATTGGGTGTAGTTAAAGTTATTGCAATGTCGCTAAACCATCAAGATTAAATTTTTCAATCCAAGCGGCGCGATCGCTGGGAGTGAATGCTGGGTCCCTGGATAATACCTTGACTTGGTAACGATTATTTACCAGTATTGCGGTTTGTGTATTGCCAATTTCCCGCGCCGGATAACCTGCAATTTTGGTGGTGCTATTAGAGTAACTTTCGGCTGTAGCTGGTGTGCTGCTGGTATCGGAAATGGCTAACATAGCTATTTCTTTGCCGTCTTTCTTTAATTTAGCTTCAGCAAAACCTTGTTTTTCTTGGGTAAATACTCTGTCGTAACCATCACCAGCAGCCGGAAAGAATTTATTAAATTCTCCCCCTTGGGTAGCGTCTTTAACAACTGCTTGACCTCTTTTTTGTTGGGTGCTTTCCTGTTGTACTTGGTCAAAACGACCGGGTTCTTGGGGAGTACAGGCTGTGGTTAGTAATAAAACTGAGAGTAATAAGCTGGCAAAAATTCTAGATAGGCGAGGGAAATTCATGTTTGAGTATTCCTGATATTTCAATTTTGAGCAATGCGGTGTGCTATTACAGCATAAAATGGGTCTCCACCTCCAGCACCGAACCACTGTAAAAAATTCGGGACTGTGGATTGATTAACAATTACTTCTGGTACTGAAAATCCGGGAACTGAGTTGAAGTAGTGTTTGACTAATTCCACCCTACTCGTTTCGGAAGCGTCGCGCCAAATTTGAATGGCTTTTTGGAAAAACATTCGATTGGAAAAGCTGATGATGGCGATACCGTCTGGTTTGAGGATGCGATGAATTTCGGCAAATATGGCTTCTGGATATTGGATGTACTGGACAGAGACGCAATTTAAAACAGCGTCAAAACTTTGGTCTGGTAGGGGTAGTTGGGGTTGGTGATTCAGGTTTTGGACAAAATAATGATTGAAGCGGCGATTCCTTGCTAATTCTTCGGCGTTGAGTCCATGTCCTTCTACGTGAGCAAATTCCATGTCTGCTGGGAGATGGGATACCCAACTGCTCATCATATCTAGGATACGGGTATTAGGTTGGAGGCGATCGCTATATAAATCCGTTAACTGTTGAATAAATCCGTCATCGACATGGGTGACAAACCGGGGATAGTCGTAAAATAGCTGATCATCTGTATCATCTAATTTCTGGCGTTGATCGGGTTTTAGGATCATATATTCTGTATTTTATGGAATCTGGAGAATAAAACAGAGGAAAGCCTCAACATTAATTCCATGTTATATAAATTGCGTTTATTCCCTTCAGGACTTACGCAACAATTGCCGAAAATCTTGATTTATCGAACCGCCAAGCCGCCAAGAACGCCAAGAAAATGTAGATTATGCGTAAGTCTTACCCTTATCTGAGTTTACTGTTGTGGATACTGCCGTTATTACTCTTCAATTCTGGGGAAAATAGCCTGATGGCTCATGATGAAGGGCTTTACGCTAGGCGATCGCGTGTGATGTTTGAATCTGGCGATTGGATAGCCCCTTGGGGTACTGTGCATCATAAAACCCCTGGCCCCTATTGGCTAATTGCTATTTCCTATCAGCTATTTGGCATTAGTGAATTTAGTATTAGGCTACCGAGTATGATTACTGGGATTCTCTGCCTTTTACTTATATATGAAATCGGCAAAATTACTCTCAATCAAAACATAGCTTGGCTAGCAGGTTTAATTTTAACTGTGCAATTTCTCTGGCTGCAATATTGCCGGTTGGGTACGCCAGATGTGCCGATGATATTTTTAGTATTGTTAGCTATTTTTGCGTTCCTACAAGGGGAATTACATCCTAAATATAGATATTTATGGAGTTTTATCGCTGGTTTAAGTTTAGGTTTAGGCTTCTTAGTCAGAAGCTTTATGATTTTTTTGCCGATTGTCGCTTTATTACCTTATTTAATTGGGGAACATCGCCGCCATCATCATCTTACCCAACCCAGTTTATATTTCGGTTTTGTGGTTGGTTTAATTCCCACGTCGGTTTGGCTATGGCTGAACTGGATGCGCTATGGGAATGATAGTTATCAAGCATTGTTCAGATTTGTGTTGGAGTTGGGATCTGATGAGCGTGGTGGTAATGGCATCATATTCTATTTGTGGAATGTCCCGCTCAAGTCCTTTCCTTGGTTTTTGTTTAGTGTTTTCGGCTTAGTTTTGCTGTTGCGTCGTCCTATTCCCCGCTACCAATTAATCTTAGTTGGCTTCCCTCTGACACTGTTTGTTGAACTGAGCATTTTTTCAACTCGTCTGTCTCACTATAGCCTGTGTCTTTACCCTTTTATCGCTTTGTTGGCGGCTGTGGGTTTAAGTGAGTTGGGGAAATGGGGAGATAGGAAAATTAAAAAAGTTGCGGGTTATCTCAGTTATGGCTGTGGGGGATTGGGTGTTTTATTAGTCTTGGCAGGGATAATTATTTTAATTGGGGTGGTAGATGATGTGGAGATTCGCCAGTACGCCACCCTGGGTTTAATTATGGGGTGTGGTTGGTTAATGTTGCCCCTGGTGTGGATTGGTCGTTATCAGTTTCAGTATTGGTTGGCGGGTTGGTTGATTCCTTGTTGGCTAACTTTGGCTGTGGCTGGTGGTTTCGGCTTATTCAGCGACTATAACCCAGAGGTGAGAGTTTTTCTGCAACAACCAGCGATCGCCTCAATTCTGCAAAGTCACCCAATTTATTTTGTTCAGGTAGAGGGGAAAACCGGGGTATTGTTAAATTTTTATACTCCAGTTCATGGTAAACAAGTCAACTCAATTACCGAATTACCACCTTCTACCTATGCTTGGATTTCTGCAACCCAGGAAGCGGAATCAACCACACCTCACCAAGTGATTGGAACTGTCCAAAATCACCAATTGATTAGAACGAGTGGGGAGTAGAGAGTAGGGATTAGGTATTAGGTACTGGGGATTGGGTACTGGGTATTAAAAATCTTTCCCCCCACACCTCCCACACTTCCCACACTTCCCACACTCCCCACACCTCCCACACTCCCCACACTCCCCACACCCCCCACACCTCCTACACCTCCCACACTTCCCACACTTCCCACACTCCCCACACTTCCCACACTCCCCACACCTCCCACACCTCCCACACTCCCCACACCCCCCACACCTCCCACACCTCCCACACCTCCCACACCTCCCACACTCCCCACACCCCCCACACTCCCCTATTTCTTCCCCTTAGTAGTGAAGACAGTGGTAAACATCATTAACATCCCGCCTAGAAGAATAGCGATCGCAAGTCCCCCTGTGATTAAGTCCAGTAAATTGCTGTTCTCCATAGTTCAGTTATCAGTTATCAGTTAACAGTTATCAGTTAAAAATCTACTCCGCGTTTGAGTTCTACACCATGATTGGCATAATGTTTGTGACAGTATACCTCAGAGTGAACGCTGGCTAAATCAAAGTATGCTGGTTGTTGTTGACACCGACCAGTGATAATTACTTCAGTGTCGCGGGGTTTGCTGAGTAAGGCTTCCACGATGGGTTCCACTGGGAGTAGTTCCAGGTCAACTGTGGGGTTGAGTTCATCGAGAATAATGGTTTTGTAGAGTCCAGAGGCGATCGCAGCTTTGGCAATTTCCCATCCCCTTTGGGCTTCTGCATAGTCTGCTTCTTGGCGAGAATTGCGCCAAACGATCGCGTCTCGTCCACAACGTTGATGATCTACTACTTCGGGATATGATTGCTGTAAAGCGGCGATCGCAGCATCTTCTGTATAGCCACTACCACCCTTGAGCCATTGCATAATTAACACACGAGTAGAACCGGGATAATTGATTCCTCGACCAATGGCTTTTAAGGCTTTACCTAATGCACTGGTAGACTTACCTTTCCCCGCCCCAGTATAAATTTCAATCCCTTCCAAAAACAATTCTTTTGCCCTGGGGTGATCTTGGGGTTTCATTTCTGAGTGCAAATCAGCAATATCCAGCAGATTTTGGGGTGCGGCGCGTCCGGTGGCGATGATTTCTAATTCGTGAGGTTTGGCTTGTAATGTCCGTACCACCTCATCAACTGGTAGCAAACCTAAGTCTAAAACTGGGTTAATTTCATCTAAGACCACGACTGAATATAAACCAGA
Organism: Nodularia harveyana UHCC-0300; assembly: GCF_034931085.1. Lineage (NCBI taxonomy): Bacteria > Bacillati > Cyanobacteriota > Cyanophyceae > Nostocales > Nodulariaceae > Nodularia > Nodularia harveyana. The sequence continues at coordinate 57,494 of NZ_JAYGHG010000003.1, forward strand.
GGCGATCGCACCTTTGGCGACATCCCAACCCCTTGCTGCTTCTTCTCTGTCAAAGGGGGTAATTTGATCATGTCCAAAAAATTCGGCTCTCCCAGTGCGAACCTGATCGATTAAATGAGGGAACCCACGCTGCAAAGCGGCGATCGCCCCATCCTCGTCATAATCACGTTCTGGCCCCTTTAAAAACCGTAATAGTAAAACCCGTCCCGAATCACCCGGTGTATTTATTCCTAATCCTATGGAGCGTAATACTACCCCTAAAGCCGCTTGAGACTTCCCTTTCCCCACACCGTCGTAAACGTGAATTTGACCTGTGAGCCGTTCAGGACGCACTTGCGCCGTGCGAATACCGATGCCGTTCCTTGTCATCTCTTGAAAAGCTGTAACGTGGCAATCTCCAATTTTACCTTGAAAACTAAAACCCTCTCAGAAGTATAAATACTGATATACCCCAGACAGAGGAAAGCCAACAGGCTATAGTATCAAAAAGATATATTCTCACATCCAACCCTGGCGATCGCAAATCACTTTTATACAAACCATCAAGGGTTTCGACTGCCTATTTCCTTAACCTTAACCGCCAAATATCACAATTTATGCTTGGACTTGAAGACTTTGGTATTCCTAAAATCCTGCCTATCGGTGCTGCTCTGTTTCAATTTTTGTTTTTACTGTCTGCCATTCCCATAGAAGCATATGTTTTTAATAGGAGACTAAAATTCGACAAAAAAACTAGTACATTTTATGCCATAGCCATCAACATATTTTCCAGCACCATTGGTTGGATAATATTTTTTTTGCTGGAGCCAATGTTACCGATAAATTTAAAGTCAGAATTAATTAGTTATGTATTTTTTCATAATTTTCGATACCAAGCTACACAATCTTTATTGGTAATCACTGCTTTTATTATGTTTTTTATTACGTTTTTTCTCAAGTTCTTTCTGTTACAATTCTTGGTATTTTCGTTAAAAGAAAATTTGATAGAAATAACTGAAAACACTCCAGAGAATAATCGCTTAAAATGGCGGCGTAATAGCATTGCTAGGTTGCAAAATACTAATTTAGTTACTACTATATTGATTGCCAATTCTCTGAGTTACAGTGCTATTAGCTTAATTATATTGTTGAGCCGAAAATAAAGTTAATTAATGAAAATTAGAGGTGTGAAGGATGCAAACTTTATTCAAAGATGTCTTAGTATTTTTAAATTTCTTTGTGGGGATTTATGAAGGAATTAAAAAGTTATTTATTCCCCCTAAAGCTTATTCTTGGCAAACATTTATTTATTTGAGTGCTTTTTCTTGGTTCCTTTCATTCTTTTCAGTAGGTTATGTTAAAACTATAATTGCATTTTTAGGGTGGTTATTTTTAATTGCTGGTACAGCTTGGTATACCACCGAAGATCCTTTAAGAGTTCCGGGAACTTTTATGCCGGTGGGAGCATTAATAACTGGATTTTTGATTAGTGTTTTTGCATTTAGTAATTCCGAAAATATGCTGACACCAAGAACAATTATCCTCTGGCCGACCATCTCGGCAATTATCACTGCAATTCCAGATTTTGTTGAAGGTACTGATACTAGCACAACAGCGAAAATTCCTAAACCAGAAGTTAGGGAAAAAATCATAATTTTGGTGGGTAGCTGTATGCTAATCAGTTGCTGGATTCAGTTTTACTTTGTGATGGATAATTGGTTAACACAATATCCTACCTTACTTACAGATAATTTTGAACGTAGTACTTTTGTGGTAAGAATCGCAGCACCAGAACTCAGAATAGACACAGAAGCAGAGCCTCAACCAAAAGTCCAAAAAATCCCTAAAAATGGGGTTAATATCCTCGATGCAGTGGAAATTAGAGTAGAAAAACAGTTAAATCAAAGACCTTGGTCGGAAGTGGAAAAATGGTTACTAGACGCAACAACTGAAGTCGGAAAATTGGGGGACCAAGTCCTGAATCAGACACTAGGAGAATATGAAGAAAGTAAGTTATGGCGTGTAGAGGCGCGTGTAGTTAATATCAAATCTGGATATAGATTAGATTTAGTCAGTATCTGGGATGGACCTAGTTCTAATCGCCAAGGGTATTATCTGCAAAAATCTTGCACAGTTGAACCTATAGCCATATCTCAGACCACTTCTAGAGTCACTCCCGGCGACGTAGATAATCAAAATACAGTTGCAGAAATTGAATGCGATCGCCTGAGTAAATTTATTGCGGGTGAGTCACCGGCCAAGCAGTGATCGGAAATATGAGAAACTGGTTCATAATTTCAGTATGGGACTAAGGCCACAACTGTATCCTTTGTCCTGATTTGATAATTTTGCTTAAGTCCTGTTGTTCAATTCTTAACTAAAAAACCATGAATGTCGGCAGAGTTTTTGTTATTGCGAAGAATGTATTTCAGGAAATGGTGCGCGATCGCATTCTATATATTATCGGCTTTTATGCTGTCTTATTGGCGATCGCCCTGCGGGTATTACCGGAGTTTGCCGCCGCTACTGAAGATAAAATGTTTTTAGACTTTGGTCTGGGAGCAATGAGTACCGTTACTTTAATTGTGGCGATTTTTATCGGTACAGGGCTAGTTAATAAAGAAATTGATAAACGGACTATCTTAGTATTAATCGCCAAACCTGTTAGCCGCAGCGAAATTATTTCTGGTAAATTTTTGGGTTTATCGGCGGTGCTGGCTGTACTCGTGGCGGTGATGACAGTAATTTATGTGGGATTTTTGCAACTTGGTAATATTCCATATTCCCTCCTCAGCATTGTCATTGGCGCGGGTTTTTTAATTCTCCAGTCATCTTTAATCACTGCTGTGGCGATTACCTTCGGTGTATTTACCAGTTCTCTGTTAGCGGTGACTTTAACATTTGCAGTCTATTTAATGGGGAACATTACTCCAGATTTAGTAAAGTTGGGTCGTCTGAGTGATAGCCCTGCAATTGAACGGGTGACTCAAGCTTTGTACCTGATATTACCGGATTTATCCCGATTAGATTTAAAAAATGATGCTGTTTATGGCTTATCTGCTTTACCTGATACCACTGTACTAATTAGCAGTGTGGGCTATGGCTTAATTTACAGTGTCATGCTGTTAGCGATCGCTAATATCATCTTCTTACGGCGTGAGTTTTAACCAACCGTTGATTCCGCAGTGTAGAGACCTTCCCCGGAAAGTCCCTACATTCTTTTTTATTCAATAATCATGATGTGAGGGGCGCGAATTGTACCATTAGGCATCATAGTATTTTGCAATTTAGCGTAACCGATTTTTGTTTGCCAAAGATTAGCCTCACTTAAGTTCGCCTTGCTTAAGTTAGCTGATGTCAGGTCTGCATTAGTCAAATTTGCCTTAGTTAAATTAGCTTCTAGCAGTATCGCCCCACAGAGTTTGGCGGCGGTGAGATTAGCTCTAAATAAGTTAGTTGCAATTAAAGATGCTTCTATTAATATAGCTGCCCTCAAGTCGGCTTCTGTGAAATCTGCACCACATAGAGAAGCTCCCCAAAAGTTAGTATAACTACATTGCGATCGCCGCAAATAGGAACCACACAAATTCGCATAGCTCAAATCAGCCTCAGATAAATTAGCTAAGGACAAATCAGCCTCAGATAAATTAGTTTTACAGAGATTTGCTTGGATTAAATTTGCCCCATTCAGCTTAGTATTCGTGAGTTGAGAACCAGATAAATTCGCCCCACTTAAATTTGCTCTCATCAAATCCATACCGCTTAAATCAACGGCTATCAAATCCATACCGCTTAAATCACAACCACTGAAATCTCGACGCTGACAAAATTTATCTTTGATTTGGCTTAATATTAATTCCTGTGTGTCAGCATAATTTCTCATGGTATTCCCCTCAAATTTCAATATTCACAGAGATTCGTTTTTGAGTTTCGAGTCAAGAAAGTTAGTGGGTGATTGTTACTGTATATCGAGATTACACCTGAAACACTTATAAACTAGATCAAAAAATTACCGATGTGCCGAAAATACCCTGTTTAACCACTTCAGGTAACAAGAAACGATGACATATAGAACTTCTATTTGATTTCAGGAGGTTTAGTCTGCGTTGTGTGCTGAAAAATTCCCTACAAATCAAAAAGGTTTTTCCCCACTTCGGTTACATTGGATAGTGTACTAAGCGATCGCACAAATATACTATCTAACTCAAGGGATAAATGGACTCTAACTTGGTCAATCTTGAGGGAATTAAAATCCTAGTCGTAGATGATGACCTGGATTCACGAGATTATGTTTGCTTTGTTCTAGAAGCAGAAGGCGCAGAAATTATGTCAGTATCATCGGCGAGGGAAGCACTTAAAATCCTTTCAGAATCAAGGGTAGATGTCCTCTTAAGCGATATTGGAATGCCGGAAATAGATGGTTATATGCTCATCCGTCAAGTCAGAACCTGGACTTCAGAACAAGGGGGAAACATCCCCGCGATCGCACTCACCGCATACGTTGGAGAACATAACCAACAACAAGCATTATCAGCCGGCTTTCAGATGCACATCACCAAGCCAGCCGCACCCACAGAATTAGTCGCAGCTGTAGTAAAACTGGCTGGAAAAACAATTATTAGTCATTAGTCATTGGTCATTGGTCATTGGGAAGTTACCGTCTTCTCCCCCCTGCTCCCTGCACCCTGCCCCCCTGCCTCTTACTCTTCCCCAGAGGTTTTTAACTGGAAATATACCAAGACTAAGGTGACAGCTAATAATACTGTGGCTGCTGCTGCTGCGTAACCAAAATCAAATTGGGCGAAAGCTTCTTGATAGATGTAATACACCAGTAAATTAGTAGAATTTAAAGGACCACCACCTGTAATTACATAAACCTGCTCAAAACTGCGTAATGTAAAAATTGCTGTGGTGACGGTCGCAAATATCGTCGTCGGTTGTAATCCCGGCAGGGTAACGTGCCAAAACTGCTGCCAAGCATTTGCCCCATCTAGTTCTGCGGCTTCATAGCGACTGGGGGGAATGGCTTGCAATCCTGCCAAAAATACCACCATATTAAAGCCCAATTGCTTCCAAATACTCAAGACAATTAATACCGGCATTGCCCACACTGTACTTCCCAACCAAGGAATAGGTGTAATGCCCAATAATCCTAAAAATGAGTTTGCTGGGCCATCGGTTTGGAATAACCAGCGAAAACCTAAACCAGCCGCGACCAAGGAAATAATTGAAGGTAGAAAATAGGCACTCCGCAATAGTCCCCGCAAGGCTAAAGATTTATCTAATAACACCGCCAGCACCAAGGGAATCACTAAGCTAGGAATGACTGTGGCTACGGTGAAATAAATCGTGTTACCCAAAACTTGCCAAAAATCTGGGGTGAGTAGCAAGCGCGTATAATTCCTTAACCCTACCCAAGTCGTACCTGTGGAGGTGAAGCTACCAGCCGTAAAACTCAGGTAAAACAAATATGCGATCGGCCAAATGATGAAGATACTTAGTAAAATCAGCGCTGGTGAGAGAAAAGTCCAAGCCGCAAATGTATCATTATCTAACCAGGACTTACTATATGTTTTTGGCATTTATAATTTTTCCTCTTTGCTGTTATGACTCTTTGCCCTGATTCTACCGTTAGCCTGGTTGCACCCAGTCTGAGTAATTGCCCATTTTCCCAAAGCACTCCTTTAAAATTGGGGGTTATGGCTTCTGGTAGTGGGAGTAATTTTGAAGCTGTTGCCGAGGCGATCGCCAAGGAGCAATTAAATGCTCAAATTCAAGTTTTAATTTATAATAATCCCTCAGCGAAAGCTCCCATCCGCGCGGCTAATCGGGGTGTAGAAGCTGTATTATTAAATCACCGCGACTATGGCAATCGAGAAGCATTTGACGGTGCAATTGTCAAGACCTTACAGCAATATGATGTTGATTGGGTAATTATGGCTGGTTGGATGCGTTTGGTAACACCAGTTTTAATTGATGCTTTTATAGACAAGATTATTAATATTCATCCCAGTTTGTTACCTAGTTTTAAAGGGATTAATGCTGTCGAACAAGCTTTAGCATCTGGAGTCAAAATTACTGGCTGTACAGTGCATTTAGTTTGTTTGGAAGTAGACAGCGGCCCCATATTAATCCAAGCAGCTGTGCCAATTTTACCAGAGGATACAGCAGAAACACTCCACGCCAGGATTCAAATTCAGGAACACCGTATCTTACCACAGGCGATCGCCATAGCTGCGGCACGGGAAATCAGTCAAAATAATTCGTAATTCGTAATTCGTAGTTAGAGGATGTTTTAAAAGTCTTATGGTCGGTAGCAAAACATTTTAGATCCCCCTCAATCCACGCCAGTTGCTCATGGAGGAAACCCCAAGACCGCACTGGCTCCCCTTAAAAAACGTCAACGGGGCAGAAATCCCCGTAAACAAAAGTTTAAGCAGTTTTGACTTGGCGGAACTTCCAGAAACAGCCAGAAACCCAATTTGTGATCATGTGGGCAATAATTGGTACTAATAAGTTACCAGTTAATAAGGCACTAAACCCCAGCATTAACCCAATAATTGTTGCCCATATCACATAAGGCCATTGTTCCGGTCCACTGAGATGCAAAATACCAAAAGCGAGACTAGATACAATTACCGCTACAGTATCTAAGCCTAAAGCTGGCAGCATGACACCACGAAATAATAGTTCTTCACTTAACGCTGGGAGTAAACCCAACCAAATCAAATCAGGTAAAGCTAAAGGCTTGATGACTATCTCTAAATAATAGTCTGCACTTTTACGGTAGGCGGGGTAAAAGCGATAGGCTAAACCACTTAAGGTTGTGATGATGAATGCTAGCCCTAAGCCTAAGAGTACATCTGTTCCTGAGAAGTACCATCTTAATAAATAAAAATTGCCATAGTTTAACCATACCTTGGCGATTATCCACAAGAGGATTGCAGTCACTCCCATAGCTACTAATACTTGGGTACGTGTCAAGTAGGGAATTTCTGGTTCTTGATTTTGTTGTTCAACCACGAGTTTTTAGGGGAATTAGGACTAGGAAGAGGCAGAGGGGCAGGGTGCAGAGGGGCAGGGGGCAGAGGGGCAGGGTGCAGGGGGCAGAGGGGCAGGGTGCAGGGGGGAATAGGAATGGGAAAACTACATAATAACTGGCTGTAGAGAGGATATTTGAGGACTGAGGGCGGCGGGATTTATCCCAGCTTTGTGGGCTACTAATACACCGACTGCTTCTAAGTATGAGTTTACTTGTAAAGCTGTGATGCCTAAAGCTGGGGCGGGAACTTGGATGAGAGTTTTATTTTCTGCCACAGTAATAATTTGGCATTGCTTTTGGTTTAAACTGATTAACGCGCTACTACCACAAGCGTTTGCAGGTGCGATCGCAGCATCTACTTGATCTGCCCAAATGTCATCTGCTAAAGATTTCATGGACTCTTTATCTATAATAAATTGTGGGGCGCGACTTAAACCCACTAGCACACATGGTAAAAAAGTATAACCTAATTCTTCGGCGGCGGAACGCGGGGATAAATTCGGTTCTGGGGGGGCGCTGGCTAAGGCGGGAGCATGGGCGCAGGGAATTTTGAAGGTGCGGACGATTAAATGGCTAATCACCGCTTCTGCACCGGCTAGAGGGTCTACTCCTTGACCTTGACGATATTTTTGTACTGCCTCTTCATCTATATCATCGGGGAAACGGGCGACAACTGCGATCGCCTCCGCCCCGGCTTTGTTAATTAATATTTCGGCGGCTCTGAGTAAGCTGTCAGGATTGCCAATGGTTCCCCAACTAGCCCCTGATGCAGAAGTGCGTAATTCTACGTTTAGCGGTGCATCAGTAACTACATACTCTGTAAGAGTTAAACCCAGGGTGGCCCTAGCTGCGTCGGCTGCTTGGAGGTGTCGCAGTTGTAATTCCGGTTCAATACCCTGGTCTAAAAGCAAACCTATTTTATTATTCCTAACTGGGCGTAAACCCCAGCATCCAGAGGCAAATTTATCGAGTCCGTAACCTTCCACATACAGCGTATTAGGGAGATTCCAGTACAAACTTGCACCATTGAGGACATTGGGGTGAGTAATCAGGCGATCGCACACCTGTGATATAACTCTAGCTACAGGCAAAGCATCACCAGCATAACCACCAATGGCTGCCCCCACCCCAGTAGGTATAATTAAAATTGCTGTATAAGGACGTTGACTCACTCGGCTGAAGCAGAATCCAATGTTACAACAGCTTCAACAGTTGCTTTTTGCTGGGCTTCATCCACAGAAGTAATCGCCCAACGCAGAGGTTCACCCTGCTTTTGCAACTCAGCTTCAATTTCCTGTTCCAACTCAGTGGAAGTCTCTTGTAAATCAACCTCTGCGGTAATGAAATGAGTTGTCATCGCGGTATGTCCTTTAGATTTCCAGCTTCTAGAATAACTGATATCAGTTACCAGTTATCAAATAACTCCACATTACTGATAACTGATAACTGTTCACTGATTATTTGTCTTTACCAAATTGTAATTGATAAACTATGTCTTCCTTTTCCGTCTCAATTTTTAAATCAGAACGAGGATAAGCGATACAAAGCAAAACATAACCTTGTTTTTGTAGTTCAGAACTAACGCCCATACCATCACTTTGGTCTACAGTTCCCTCAGTAATTTGACCAGCGCAAGTTGTACAAACTCCTGCATTACAAGAATTGGGAAAACCTAAACCAGCAGCTTCAGCCACGGATAAAATTGTTTCATCTTCCGGAACTTGTAAAGTATGAATTTCGCCTTGGTGCTTAATTTCAACAGTGTAAGTCTTGGACATATACAAAACTAGGGGATGCAACGGACAAAATAACTATTTTATCTGATAACTAGACTCATCGGGCAACAAAATTAGACTCATAGCTTTTTGGTAGAGTTTGGCGAATTGATGATCACAGCCAATATCCTAGCAGACTGATTTTACATCACACAGCTAGCGCTACCAAAAAAAACAGCGAAAAAATTGCTTCCCCATATAGGATTTCCCTATTTATTCAGGTACAGATTGATTTATTTGTGTAACCTGCATTCAGGGGCTAAAGCTTCTACATCTGTGCTTGATTCATTATCTGGCTGCGCCACTCCAGCTATGGGTTGCCTGACTCAGGGGAAAACGGCTATAATTTCCCCAAAACCTCAGAGATTTTTTGATCAACCGAAGATAAATTGGTGATTAATTTTCATAATACAGAGCAATGTTGTGAAAATATAATATTATTTATACTGTGGTCATTAGTATTGTTGCTGAAGAGTTTTGGGAAATCTTTTATGTTGGTTTAGGAAGTAAATTAGTTGCTGGTTTTGAACTGGTAAAAAATAAACATCGTCATCATCTCCACATAAAACTCTGAGATTCTCAACTCGCTAACAAGTATTTAGCAGTTATATTTTTATCCAGAAACATCAGGTAAACTTTTATCGCTAAAATTTACCGAAAAATATTTCATAATTAAGAAGAGAACATCCCAATGGAGAACACAAAATGCTAGAACAATACCGTCATGATGTTGCGGAACGCGCCCAACTCGGTATTCCCCCTTTACCATTGGATGCGAAGCAAACCTCTGAACTGTGCGAATTATTGCAAAATCCGCCAGCAGGTGAAGAAGATACATTATTACATTTATTGTGCGATCGCGTGCCACCCGGTGTAGATGAAGCCGCTTATATCAAAGCCGGATTTCTCACCGCCATAGCCAAAGCCGAAATTACCAGTCCCTTAGTTTCCCCCATCGCCGCAGTCGAGTTACTAGGAACAATGGTAGGCGGTTACAATGTGCAATCTCTGATTGATTTGCTGCAAGTTTCCAGTGGAGAATCAGAAAACGGAGAAACACCTTTAGTCATGAAGGGTGAAGGTAGAGAACCCATCGCCGCCCACGCCGCCGCCGCCCTGAGTAAAATCCTTTTGGTGTATGATGCCTTTCATGATGTTTTGGAATTATCCCAAAGCAATCCTTTCGCCAAGCGAGTAGTTGACTCCTGGGCAAATGCAGAATGGTTTACCAGTCGTCCCCCAGTCGCCGAAGCTATTACTGTCACAGTATTTAAAGTCCCTGGGGAAACCAACACCGATGACTTATCCCCAGCCACCCACGCCACCACTCGCCCGGATATTCCCTTACACGCTTTAGCCATGCTAGAGTCGCTGCAACCAGGAAGTTTAGAAACCATTGCCCAGTTAAAGCAAAAAGGACATCCAGTAGCTTACGTTGGCGATGTTGTCGGTACTGGTTCCTCCCGCAAATCTGCCATTAATTCCGTATTGTGGCATTTAGGAAATGATATCCCCTATGTCCCAAACAAACGCGCGGGGGGTTATATTTTAGGTAGTGCGATCGCACCAATTTTCTTTAACACAGCCGAAGATGCCGGTGCTTTGCCCATTCAATGCGATGTCAGCCACCTAGAAACCGGCATGGTAATAACCATCCATCCCTACAAAGGCGAAATCACCAACGAAGCCGGCGAAATCATTTCCACCTTCACCCTCAAACCCGAAACCATCTTTGATGAAGTCCGCGCCGGTGGACGCATTCCCCTACTCATTGGACGTACCCTCACCGACAAAACCCGCGAAACTTTGGGTTTATCACCCAGCACCTTATTTATTCGTCCTCAACAACCCAACGATACAGGCAAAGGCTACACCCTCGCCCAGAAAATGGTCGGTAAAGCTTGCGGTTTACCCGGTGTCCGTCCAGGGACATCTTGCGAACCCCTCATGACCACCGTTGGTTCCCAAGATACCACAGGCCCCATGACCCGCGACGAATTAAAAGAACTCGCCTGTCTCGGTTTCAGTGCAGACTTAGTAATGCAGAGTTTCTGTCACACAGCCGCATATCCCAAACCAGTAGACATTAAAACACACCAAGAACTGCCAGATTTCTTTGCCCAACGCGCAGGTGTCGCCTTACGTCCCGGCGATGGTATCATTCACTCTTGGTTAAACCGGATGCTATTACCCGATACCGTGGGAACAGGCGGCGATTCCCATACCCGCTTCCCCTTGGGAATATCCTTCCCCGCAGGTTCTGGGTTAGTCGCCTTTGCAGGTGCATTGGGTGTCATGCCCCTAGATATGCCAGAATCAGTATTAGTGCGCTTCAAAGGTGAATTGCAACCCGGTATCACCCTCAGAGATATTGTCAACGCCATTCCTTACATCGCCATTCAAAAAGGTTTGCTGACAGTAGAGAAGCAGAACAAGAAAAATATCTACTCAGGGCGCATTCTGGAATTGGAAGGCTTACCAGATTTGAAAGTCGAACAAGCCTTTGAACTCACCGACGCTTCCGCCGAACGTTCTTGTGCAGGTTGTACAATTAAGCTGAGTGTAGAGACAGTTTCTGAATATCTGCGTTCTAACATCACCCTGTTAAAAAACATGGTAGCTAGGGGTTACACAGATGCACGTACCATCATGCGCCGTGTAGCAAAAATGGAAGAATGGTTAGCCAACCCCACCCTCATGGAAGCTGATGCAGATGCAGAGTATGCAGAAATCATTGAAATTGATTTGAACGAAATCACAGAACCCATTGTCGCTGCACCCAATGACCCTGATAATGTCAAATTATTATCAGAAGTTGCCAATGACCCAGTACAAGAAGTATTTGTAGGTTCTTGTATGACCAATATCGGTCATTATCGAGCAACAAGTAAAGTATTAGAAGGTGCTGGTGCAGTGCAAGCCCGGTTGTGGATTTGTCCCCCCACCCGCATGGATGAACATCAATTAAAAGCCGAAGGTGTATATAACATCTTTGAAGCAGCCAATGCGCGGACAGAAATGCCTGGATGTAGTTTATGTATGGGTAATCAGGCGCGAGTAGAAGACGGTACAACTGTATTTTCTACCTCAACCCGGAACTTCAACAACCGTATGGGTAAAGATGCGCGAGTTTACCTTGGTTCGGCAGAATTAGCCGCCGTTTGTGCGTTGCTGGGACGCATTCCCACAGTGCAGGAATACTTAGATATTGTAGCAGAAAAGATTCATCCTTTTGCTGATGATTTGTATCGTTATTTGAACTTCGATCAAATCACCGGTTTTGAGGATGAAGGGAGGGTGATTAGTCAGGAGGAACAGGCAGCTTTGGTATAATGTAATTGGGGTGAGTCTGGATAGACTCACCTGACATACACTTAAACAAGTTAAAATATGTGCAGTACCAAATAGAATTTAAACCCAAAGCAATTAAAGATTTACAGAAAATTCCTGTAAGTGACAGAGAACGCATTATAAATAAAGTTGAAGCAATGCAAGATGATTTACAGGGAGACGTAAAACGCTTAACAAATTTCACACCCGAATATCGTTTAAGAGTAGGTGATTATCGAGTTTTGTTTGAATTAGCAGAACAGACTATCATTATATATAGGGTGAAGCACCGCAGCAAAGCTTATGAATAAAAGGAAGTAAAAAAATGATTGACTTACATCCTGAATTTTTAATAAAAAATGGTGAAAAACAATTTGCAGTTTTACCTTATGAGGAGTTTTTGAAGGTTAAAGAGTTGTTGGAAGATTTGGAAGATTTACGAGATTTAAGAGATGCTAAGGAAGAAGAAAAAGATAGTGTTACAGTAACTTTAGCCGATGTTAAAAAAATGTTCTTAACTTGATACTAGAATGCTTTAATAGAATATTATTTTAGCTTTTCATGATCCTGAAACTAGTAAGTTAACGGAGTTTGCTATGGCTTAATACTTTCTAGACAGTAGCATACTTTATTGGTAGAATTTAGGTAGAGATGTATTTTTACCTAATCCACTGAAATAAATATATTTAGCTAATTTATAATTTGAGGAAAAATTATCAAGATGATTAGATCATGGACACTGGAGTATTTTAAGTCTGTTTTTGAAAAAACAAAATTAGAATTTGCACCATTAACCATATTCTCTGGGGCTAATAGTTCTGGAAAAACAACTATTATACAAAGTTTGCTGTTAACTACTCAGACATTACAAAATTCAGTAAATTCCCGCCCTATCATACTCAACGGTCACATAATAAAGATGGGTTCTTTTAATGATATTGTATCTAATGGAAATAAATCTAAGAGCATTTTGATTGACTTTAACTTAACACCTATTGAATTGAAGAAAGAAACAGCAATTCGCCTTTTGAGAACTTATCCTTTCAGAACAATACAGTCTTTAAAATCAGTTAATTGCAGTTTTAAGTTTTCCTCCATTATTTCGGAGAATGATCAAGAAATCACACAATTGCAACTGCAACCCAGGCTAGAAGAATGTCGAATCAATGTTGAATCAAATATTGATGACAAAGAGAATGAAGAAAAAGAAATTCACATTATTAGAACGAATTTGCAATTAGAAGAAAGATTAAGTAAATATGATATATCTGATGATGATAATAATGCTCAAGAATTGGATATTTTATCTTTAATGTATGAAGTAAAGAAACCTCTTACTTTAAAAGCAAATCGAAGATATTATCGTACACCTCCACAAAATGGAAAGCCAATAGGAGTCTCATTAGCGCATTTTCTTCCTGATCAATTTGCTATAGTATTTGATGCCATAGAAGAACAAGAAAATCAACTACTGGACTTGCTTGCATCAGGTAATATTGAGCAATATACATTGCATAGACTAACAAGAGAGTTCTCATCAAATGAAATTCAAATTGGTACAGAGTTACAAAAAATAATTATTAATTTAATACGAGAATCACAAATAGAAATGAATTTTAATGCTAAGAGTAGACCTGAACATAAGTTTATTACTAAACTAGATACTTTACACAAAGAGTTTTCACGGAACAATCTAGTAGAAGTTTACAACTCTTTATCTAAGGAAGATAAAAAAATAATTACACGAAAATTTCAGGATCAATTGAATGATATTAAAAAATCAATTAAATCCACTAATCAAAATCATGAAAATAAACTAGCTTATTTTCCTTTATCAGAAATGTCTAATATAGCTGTAGATTATATTAGACAGTTTTTTTCCCATTTTGTTAAATATTTGGGACCATTAAGAGATGAACCTAAAGCCATTTATTCTCTTGCAGGAACAACAGATTCAAAAGATATAGGCTATAGGGGTGAACACACTGCTGCTGTTTTGGAAGTTCATAGTACAACGAAGATAAAATATATACCTAGTGAAGAATTTGAAACTGGTAATTTTAGTCCAAAAGTCATTGATGCTACTTTATCTGAAGCTGTATTAAACTGGCTAAAATACATGGGTATAGCTAGTCATTTTCAAACCTCTGATAAGGGTGTATTAGGTTATGAACTTAAAGTAGCCATATCAGACACTCAATCTCTACATGATCTTACTCATGTTGGAGTTGGGGTTAGTCAAGTTTTACCAATTTTAGTTCAATCACTTTTAGCTGAAAGTGGTTCAACACTCATTTTTGAACAACCAGAACTTCATCTGCACCCAAAAGTACAAACTCGTTTAGCTGACTTTTTCATATCAATGACCATGTTAAATAAGCAATGTATTGTTGAAACTCATAGTGAGTATTTAATTAACCGACTTAGATATCTTTCTGCTAATTCTGAAGATAATCAAATCCATAAAGATGTAATTATTTATTTTGTGGAAAAACAAGGTGAAAAATCTAAATATCGCCCTGTTAGAATTAATGACTTTGGGGTAATAGAAAACTGGCCTAAAGGTTTCTTTGATGAAAGTGAACAAAATTCTAGAGCTATTATTAAGGCTGCTATGGAAAAACGAAAAAGAAATTTACAAAAAAATAACATATAGAATCAAGATAATAACAAATGAAAGTTTTTTGCATCGATCCATTTTTACTGGCTTATCCTCGTCTTAGTGAGAACACTAATAACTGTTCAGACCAATTTGAGAACTATATTAATACTCTAGTTCAATGGGGAGAATTTATAGATGATAATAAAGAGAGAGAAAATTTTTATATATCTTTTATAACTGCTGATGTTTTAGCACAAGTTAATGGATACCCTGAATGGGAAGAGTTAGAAAGAATAATTAATCATCTTAATCTTAGTCAGATTATACAACCTCATGATATTCATACTCTAATTAATAATATTATTAACTTACCCTGTATAGAAGATAAGATTAATATTCAAGAAATTCTGTTTGATAACGAACAAGTTCAATGTCATCCTTGCAATTACCTTTTGGAAAGAGAACCTATTTTTCAAGAAAATTATTATAGAATAGCAATTTTAGAATGTCTATTGGAAACTTTGACTGATGAGCAAGTAATTCATAAATTATTACTTACTCGTCATCATACTAATAATAGTCAAAATATAATTTTAAAAGCTGAAGTTTTAGATTACGATTTAATTGATAAATCACAAGGTATAAATTTATATAAACCTTATTTGGTTGAATCTGAATTAATTTATTGTATAAATCCAGAATATATCTCAACTTTATATGATTCAGTTTTAGAAGAAATAATTGATATATGGCAAAATTCCACTTCAGAGACAATTTATGTTAATGCTATTAAAAGATATATTAAGGATGCAAACTCCAAACTTGAACAACCAAAAGCTGAAAATGATATTGTATCTTGGTCTTTTGGGACTAAATTTGTAGAAACTATAAAAAATCTAGGTTTTGCAAATGAAGATAGAAAAATAAAAATGTTATTACGTTCTTGCGCTGAAACTATCTTAGAGGAAAATCTAAGTGATACTCATTGGTTGAGAACAGGTAAAGGTGCAAAGACTGCTCAAAGAGAAAGAAACGATAAAGCAAAAGCGTGGAGAAGAGATATTGATTATGAATATCATTTACATTATTGGAAAAGAACAAATAATAAAATAGAGTTTGCATCTATTGTTATACATAATGATATGAAAATTCCTGAATGAACAGTATTTTGTGTTAGAGAGTAAGGGGTGCGAGTTCATTTTTTTGTTTATGAGTTGGAAGTGCGAACGCTATACTAAAACTTTAGCATCACTAAACGCAGGTTTAATAAACTCTTCCTTTAAAAAATTTGCCCAGATACTTCAAAATATTTAACATGAGTTAAATGCTGTGATTTTCCTGCTATTCTTCCCAAATACACCCCAATTATAGTTAATCCTACTTCTAGGATCACCCAACCATTGTCAGATCACAATCAGTCTGTGTCTTCACCCAAGAACTTGTAGCCATTTAGTGCGATAATGAACGGGTGAGGAAAAGAACGGACTTGGTTTAATGACTAAGGAGAAAACAATATGAAACTCCAGCTATTCGCAGCTATAGCTTTAGCAACTCCCCTAATTTTTACTGGCTCAGTTAAAGCTGGAAATTACCAGGATTTACAAAGGTTAAATTTGACCAGAGAATGTGTGCAGTGCGATTTATCAGGAGTTAACCTCCAAGGCGCTCATTTAATTGGTGCTGACCTCCGAGGCGCAAATCTCTCTGGAGCTAACCTGGAAGGAGTCAATCTTGAAGGCGCAGATTTAACTAATGCTAATTTGAAAGGCGCAAATTTAACTAATGCTTTTCTTACCAACGTTAATTTTAAAGCAGCTAATCTCAACGGAGCTAATCTCACCAGCGCTCAAATTTACGACTCCAATGTATATGGAGCATCAATGGATAATATGATTATCACTGATGCCGAAATCTATCACACTGGTATCGGTATTGGTGGAGATGCAGCAGATATGTTCCCCGATTGGGACTAGTACCTGTGTAGAGAAATCAGGAAACACATAAATTGGGCTGGGCTAGGAAGTGTTCGTAAATCAGCCCTCTACTTCCCTCAACCCAAGACTTAACTTTTCATTTTTCCTTGGTAAAGTTTTCCGGTTTGTTGAATATTCTTCACTTCAGACATAGGGTTACTGATCAGGCAAAAATGTGGTTATTTTGTTTTAGTTGAAAAAATTATAGTCTTTAATTATAAACCTATATCAAATCGTCATTATAATCAGTATATTTGAATACATAAAAACTTTGATGAGAGATTAAAATTAATTATCCATCACTGAATTGACGAACACGGCTTAAGATAGCTTTAATATCAGTTAAAATCAGCGTTTAAACTTGTATAAATGTGAGGTAGTCTGATTTTGACATGATTTGTGCTTGAATGAGTACGATTGTCAGAACTCCGCTCTCAAGATCAGTGGCTTAGTGCCTCGCCTTTAGATAGCTGACCTGACACGGTATGGGATAATCACAATCTGAGTATTCCAGTTGATTCACAAAATCCAGAACTCAGAAAGCTCATTTGAAGATATCTTCCGGCTTTCTGTCTTCTCTGCTCATACTGACTGTCTACCTTGTAGTTGATGCAGTCTAGCTGATCAGGCAATTATGGTTATAGGACACTAAACCCTTTTGTGAACCAAACCCAGTTGTATTGATGCCCTCGTGCATTGCCTAATCAACAGCCTTTTGGTTGTCATTGTCCGGATTAGATAAACTCAACTGTTAAATTTATAGGAGTGAAAATGCAAGAACCGGAATTCACAGAAACCAAATCTAAAGAGACAGCAGTGCCAGATATCAACCACCAAACAGGAACTATTACCAAACTCCAACGTCCTGTGCAGTCTCAAGAGCAATGGCAAAAGTACGGTGAACAAATTTCTGCTTTTTTAGCAACACTACCGGATTACCTGGGAGGCTTTTTTAATCAATATCAGCAGCCCCTGGTTAGTGTTGGTTTAATTGTCGGTGCAATTGTTTCTGTTAAGGTACTCTTGGCAGTATTAGACTCTTTAAATGATATTCCTTTAGTAGCTCCTACCTTTGAATTGATTGGTATTGGCTATTCTGCTTGGTTTGTTTACCGCTATTTGCTCAAGGCCTCGACCCGGAAAGAGCTAACTAGTGAAATCACAACTCTCAAGTCTCAAGTTGTCGGTAAAAATGCTCCGGAAGCTTAAGTAATTCTTGCGGAAATACCCCCAGAGCCACTACGCTGGACTGGGGGTTAATCATAGAATTAGAGGCATTAAGTCAGCCCTTACCATGAGAAAATCTGGGAGATTTTTTATTTATCTGCCGGTGGCAATACTCGCAGTAAACTGGGAATGCTATCGATCGCTTCTAAGTTCTCAATTTCTGCTAGGGCTTGCCGAAAATTCCCTTCTCGGACATCATGAGTGACCACAACAATTTCTACTAGTTCTCCCTGAAAGCCTGTTTGGACGATTGACTCTAAGCTAACGCCATAGTTGCCAAAGCAAGTACCCAGTTTACCAATGACTCCGGGTTGATCTTGGGTGAGAAATCGGGCATAAAACCGGGTTACAAGTTCTGTAATGGGGGCAATTTGACAGTAGTCGAGGTGTCCACAAGTTAACAGGGGATTGGGGTTGGCTGTACTAGTTTTGAGGACAGCGACTAAGTTTAAAATATCTGAGGTGACGGCACTAGCTGTAGCACCAGCACCAGCACCGGGTCCAAAAAGCATTACCTGCCCGATGGGTTCTCCTTCGACGAGAATGGCATTATAAACACCGTTAATACTAGCTAATGGATGGGCTTTGGGTACTAAGGTGGGATGAACTCTGACGGAGAGGGGATCTGAGGCTGTGTATTGTTTAGCGATCGCTAATAATTTAATCACAAATCCCAATTTTTCGGCGTAGGTAATATCTGTCTTGCTGACTTGTCTAATACCTTCACAATGGACATCGTTGAGGTTAATACGTCCACCAAAGCCCAATGATGCCAGGATAGCAATTTTATCGGCTGCGTCTAAACCGTCTACATCAGCTGTGGGGTCAGCTTCGGCATAACCTAATCTTTGGGCATCAGCTAAGACATCGCTGAAGTTGCTCCCTTCCGTTTGCATCCTGGTGAGGATGTAATTAGTTGTACCGTTAACGATGCCAGTAATAGTATTAATACGGTTAACGCTTAGGGACTGCTTCAGGGGTTGAATCACTGGGATACCGCCGCCCACAGCAGCTTCTAACATCACATATACCCCGGCTTGGTTGGCAGTGGTAAAAATTTCTGCCCCAAAACGTGCGATCGCGGCTTTATTGGCGGTGACGACGTGCTTACCATTATTTAAAGCTTGGAGAATTAGCGATCGCGCTGGTTCCAGACCACCGATCAACTCCACAACTATATCCACAGCCGGATCATTAACAATGGATTCCAAATCTGTAGTTAAAACATCTTCTGGTAATTCCACATCACGGATTTTTTCGAGCGATCGCACTCCCACCCGATATATTTCTACTTCCTGCAATAACGGGTTACGTCCCACCACATCTTGCAGTAACTGCACCGTACCTGTACCGACAGTGCCTAAACCTAATATTCCTAGTTTCACTCCCACAAATTTTGCACCCTATTTTCTCAGATGTCCATATAAAACAATTGTAGGGTGGGTTGTTCACCCACCCCACTTATTATGTTTTTATGATTGTTAGTCGTCTTCATCAAATGACTACAGACTAACTTAGTAAGTTTCTACGTGCCAGCGATGAGCTTTCTTAAGCGTCTTCTGATAATCACTCCACACTATTCCTTCCTTAGCAGCAGCAGCAGTCAGCGCTTCATCAATACCACCTTCCATACCACGCAAACCGCAGATGTAAGTATGGGTTTTTTCTTCTTTAATCAACTGCCACAATTCATCAGCGTGTTCTGCCACCCGGTCTTGGATATACATTCTACCACCTTCGGGATTTTTCTGTTCCCGGCTGATAGCATAGGTGAGGCGGAAATTATCAGGATACTTCTCCTGCATTTCTTCCAGTTCTTCTTTATATAAGATGTTCGGACTGGTGGGAACACCAAATATCAGCCAAGAGAATCCTTTAAACTGGTACTCTGGGTTAGCAGCTTTTTCTGCATCCTTAAACATCCGCCACAAGTAAGCCCGCATAGGAGCAATACCTGTTCCAGTTGCCATCATAATCACTTTGGCTTCCGGATCTTCGGGTAGCAACATTTCCTTACCCACTGGCCCAGTGATTTTCACCTCTGCGCCGGGTTCAAGTTGAGTCAGGTGAGTAGAACAAACACCGTAAACTGTTTCGCCTGTTTCTGGGTGCTTGTACTCCAACTGGCGCACACACAGCGATACTGTTTTATCATCCACATCATCGCCATGACGAGTGGAAGCAATAGAATATAGTCTAAGTTTTTCTGGCTTGCCGTTCTTATCTACACCTGGGGGAATAATACCAATACTTTGACCTTCAACGTATTTCAAATCACCGCCAGACAGGTCGAACTTAAGGTGCTGAACAATACCAATACCGTCTTTTTGGACTAATGGTTCATTAGATATACACTTACCAACGAATGGAGCATTAGGACGGTAAATATTGACAGGAACGTCAGCGCCTTTTTTGGCTTTCGCTTGAGTCATGGTGTTGCCTTTTTTGTCCTTCTTTTTAGGCTGTTCTTCAGCTGCTGGTTTAGCAAAGCCTTTGACTTCACTATTAGCATTCACAGGTGTGGCTTTACCATTTTTCTCGCTGTTAGCAGCTGTTTCAGATGTAACTAAAGACTCCTTGCTGTTTTCAGCACTCTCACCAGAGGCTTTACCATTAAGTTGTTCTAGAGTACTTACAGATTGGATACTAACGATTTTGCCGCCCAGGCGAGTGATCCGTCGCATTTCTTGATTCATGCGGTTGTAAGGTACTCTGATGAACACACTGCCACTTTTACGAATTGGGTAGTTCATTTGATTGGTTTCTTCGTTCTGGCGCAGACCCACCACCTCGTAAACGAAGACGCGGCTACCTAATTCTGTGTTGGCAGCACCCTCAACAGCACCTTGATTGTACATTCGTTCTAACACTCCGATTTTTACTTAACCGTTTCTCAAAAAAATTCTTTCCTTTTGCCAGTTTTTAGTTTATAGGATTTTTGGTAACCAAAACTGACTCTCTAGGAAAGCGGCATTATGAGTTAATGCCGTGCTGGGTTCACTCACCAAAGACACGCAAGGATAGCAAAAAACACACCTGTTCACCTTCTAAGGTAAAGGATAAGTCTTTGGCAGAATGTTAATAATGAGTCAATTTAATCTTTTTTTCGTGAAACGCTACTCCGATCAGGGAGATGAATTTCAACCACCCACAGGGTAAGATACAGTGACTTTTTGTAATCCCTAGCCATAAAGGGAAGGGGATTTTTGAAGAGTCCACAAAAGAACTTTCAATGGTGTTGGCAAAACACCTTAAACGCTCAAAATGACTACCTTGACTCAAGGCATAGTAATGGCGCTGACTTTTAACTTTTTGGCTTTCCGAACCCATCACCTAGCTCAGTGGCTACGCTCAACATCCTATCTTTATTTGCTTCTTAACTGTTCAGGTTAGCCTGATCCGTCTGTTGCCGGGATTGCTCCGCACTAGGATGTTTCAACACGCTGATGGTGATTCTTACTTACAGGACTTATTATATCACTGGCAGTTAATTCAAATTAGCTGATTTAGAAAAATTGACTGCTCAAACAAATTATACCTGATAACTAGAAATATCCGCAGGACACCTAAGTATGAAGATGTTGATACAATACTTTTAGGTGATTATTCCAGGTAATTGCAAATTAATAACTAGATTCTTTTCCAGAGTAAATCTTGTTATGGAATACCCCCTTCTGTTAAAATCAAAGCACTACTAGGATTAAATACTTACCAGCCAGCAAGGAATTAAATATTAATTAGATGAGAGACAACTATTACTTGGTTGTCTGCCCGTCTAAATATGCCACAGCCCTGCTGAGTAGCAAGAACACAGGATCTACCAATGGGGTAAACTCCTGGTTTCAAAGTCTTCTGTGTCAGAAACCCCACGGCTTTAGTCGGGGGCTTGAAAAAGTCCTAATCTGACCAAGGATTTAGTCTTAACTGACTAGTTTTAAGGGATAGTCTTCCATATCTAACAGGGAATGCGTAGTTAGTTCTCTGTTCTGCAACCAAACGATTAAACAGGCTTACAGGGGTTAAACCAGTATCGTGGGAAAGTAACAACCTTAAACATTAGCAAGGCTAATACTGGAGTAGCAAGGCGATTCCCCACATCTAGGCAAATGGGTAAGTACTACTTCTGGAGCCTTTCCCACCCCGAAAGGGTGATGGTAAATAAATTTACCCGCGCCTGACCTCCATGTTTAAAACCGGAAGCTTCCCCAATGCGGAAGTTTTGGTGAAAAAATATTGATTGACACATTTAGTATTTAGAGGAAATTTATGACAACTAAGCCGGAACGCGTGGTATTGATTGGAGTCGCCGGAGACTCTGGATGCGGTAAATCTACCTTTTTGCGTCGTTTAATAGATTTATTTGGTGAAGAGTTCATGACGGTTATCTGCTTAGATGACTATCATTCCCTAGATCGCAAACAGCGTAAAGAAACTGGGATAACTGCACTTGACCCCAGGGCTAACAATTTTGACCTCATGTATGAGCAAATCAAAGCCCTGAAAGAAGGTCAAGTAATTGATAAGCCGATTTATAACCACGAAACCGGCTTGATTGATCCTCCAGAGCGGATTGAGCCAAATCATATTATCGTGGTGGAAGGTTTACATCCTTTATATGATGAAAGGGTACGAGAACTCCTAGACTTCAGTGTATATTTCGATATTAGTGATGAAGTCAAAATTGCCTGGAAAATCCAACGGGATATGGCAGAAAGGGGACACCGTTATGAAGATGTTTTAGCTCAAATCAATTCTCGTAAACCCGATTTTGAAAAGTTCATCGAGCCACAAAGAGAATTTGCTGATGTGGTGCTTCAGGTACTGCCGACAAACCTGATTAAAAATGATACAGAACGTAAGGTGCTACGGGTACGTATGCTCCAACGTGAAGACAAAGAAGGTTTTGAGCCAAGCTACTTGTTTGATGAAGGATCAACCATTAATTGGACTCCTTGCGGACGCAAACTAACTTGTTCATACCCTGGTATGCAAATGTACTATGGTTCCGATGTCTACTATGGTCGCTACGTCTCAGTATTAGAAATAGACGGTCAATTCGATAACCTTGATGAAGTTATTTATATCGAAACCCATCTAAGTAAGACATCCACTAAATATCAAGGTGAGATGACTCACTTGCTACTCCAACACCGTGAGTATCCAGGTTCTAACAATGGAACTGGGTTATTCCAAGTGCTGACAGGTTTAAAAATGCGTGCGGCTTACGAGCGGTTGACAGCAAAAGAAGCAAAACTAGCTGTTGAAGTTTAAGTAGGCGGTGCTGCGATCGCAGCTTTCGGGGGTACTTCTGGGTTTCCCCCTTTTTTATATCAAAAAAAATATTTCAAATCATCACCCATACTCCATCGTGGGTCTGACTGTAAGTTTTGTCAGTCCTTGAATAAGTCTCTCCTACGGCGATCGCAAACTAGGGAGTCTCAAGCATAAAATAC
This sequence comes from Nodularia harveyana UHCC-0300, assembly GCF_034931085.1. NCBI lineage: Bacteria > Bacillati > Cyanobacteriota > Cyanophyceae > Nostocales > Nodulariaceae > Nodularia > Nodularia harveyana. Next base: position 80,875 of record NZ_JAYGHG010000003.1, read on the forward strand.
TTAATCTAAATTTGTAACTTTTAAAAAATTGCAGAAATCTTGTTATGATTTCATACATCAGTTGCTGAACTAAATAAATTACAGAAATTTAGTCAGTAATAATTTTTGAACAGGAGGAATTCTCTTTGTCTAGACGCTATTTATTTACCTCCGAATCAGTAACAGAAGGTCATCCAGATAAGATTTGCGATCAGATTTCTGATACAATTCTCGATACCTTACTGGCAGAAGATCCCAGCAGTCGTGTAGCGGCTGAGGTGGTAGTTAATACTGGCTTAGTGCTGATTACTGGTGAAATTACTAGTAAAGCTAATGTGAATTACGTTAATCTTGCCCGGAAGAAAATAGCCGAAATTGGCTATACTGATGCTGTTAACGGCTTTTCCGCCGACAGCGCCAGTGTTCTAGTGGCCTTAGATGAACAATCAGCCGATATCGCCCAAGGTGTAAATACTGCCCAAGAAACACGCCAAGAAAATAGTGAAGAACTATTCGACTCTGTGGGTGCGGGTGATCAAGGTATCATGTTTGGCTTTGCCTGCAACGAAACACCAGAATTGATGCCCTTACCCATCAGTCTGGCTCATCGCTTGGCGCGGCGACTGACAACAGCTCGTAAATCAGGCAAGTTGCCATACCTGCGACCAGACGGTAAAACACAAGTAAGTGTAGTCTATGAAGACGGTCGTCCTGTAGGTATTGATACGATTCTGATTTCCACTCAGCATACAGAGAGTATCGGGGAAATCACTGATGAAGCAGCAATACAAGCCAAGATTAAACAAGACCTCTGGTCAGTAGTAGTCGAACCTATTTTTGGTGACATTGACGTTAAGCCAAGTCAGGAAACACGTTTCTTGGTTAACCCCACTGGCAAATTTGTCATTGGTGGACCTCAAGGAGATTCTGGACTCACCGGACGGAAAATTATTGTTGATACATACGGTGGCTATTCCCGACATGGCGGCGGCGCTTTTTCGGGTAAGGACCCCACAAAGGTAGACCGTTCTGCGGCTTATGCGGCTCGCTACATGGCTAAAAACATTGTTGCAGCTGGGTTAGCCGAAAAGTGCGAGGTGCAGCTGAGTTATGCCATTGGTGTAGCGCGACCAGTCAGCATTTTCCTGGAAACCTTTGGGACTGGGAAAGTGGATGATGAAACCTTGCTGAATTTAGTTCAAGACCAGTTTGAACTACGTCCAGCTGGAATTATCCATGTGTTCAATTTACGGAACTTACCAAGTGAACGAGGCGGACGTTTTTATCAGGACATCGCGGCTTACGGTCACTTTGGGCGCGATGATTTAGATTTACCTTGGGAACGCACTGATAAAGTGGAATTGTTGCAGAAACTAGTCACACAGTCGTTGTCAGCTGCGATCGCTTAAAATGACAGCAGTAGGTAAAAATTAAGTATCAGGGGGGCAATTGCCCCTTTTATTCCTTCCCTATCTTGACATACCTCCTCGTCCTAAAGAAGCGAGGATTCCTTGACACTTCGGTGGAACACGCCACAAGTGGTCTTATCATCCCTCCATGTCCGTTTAAAGTCTCCCAATGCCCTATGGCGACTATGCCCAAATTTTAACATAAAGCCGTCCTAGAACGACGGGGCTTGTATCCCATTATTTTCGGTCAACGAGTATGGGGAAAAACAATTGGTAAAACAGGAATCCCATAACTTAGAATCAGAAAAAGTTCAAATTCCTGTCCGTAAGAAATCAACAAAAAACAATAATCTTCCACAACCCGCCTCAAATTTCCATCTACATCTGTGATTAATTAATTTTTCGGTGTATCTGACTCAGGTGAGAACTGCTATAGTGGTGACTAGGTTTGACCAAAAATATGGGATTCAAGCCCCGTCCTTCTAGGACGGCTTTTTATTCGATTTCAATTTTCTGATCAGTTCTCTCAATATGTCGGACTTAGTTCTCCCGGTTTCTTGGCAGTAAGTCTCAATTATTCCAAACTCTTCGTCAGTTAGTCGAAAAAATATACTCTTTTTCATGGCTTTTGTATATCTATATGATATACAATAATAGCAGGAGGATTGAAGAATGAAAGCAAGACACCAATATCGTTTCTACCCAACAGACCAACAGCAACAGAGTTTAGCTCAGTTGTTTGGTTGCGTTCGTGTGGTTTGGAATGATGCTCTGGCTCTCTGTAAGCAGTCTGATAAATTGCCAAGTAATAACGATTTGCAAAAATTAGTAATTACTCAAGCCAAAAAGACCGATGAACGTACCTGGTTATCCGAGGTATCAAATATCCCACTACAACAATCAGTTGCAGATTTGGGTGTTGCCTACAAAAACTTTTTTGATTCCATTAAGGGCAAAAGAAAAGGCAAAAAACTAGGTAGTCCGAAGTTTAAAAAGAAAACCAATCAACAATCAGCACGGTTTAGAATTGGTGGTTTTTCAATTAAAGGGGATGATGTCTATTTAGCCAAAATTGGCAACGTTAGCCCTATTTGGTCTAGAGATTTACCAGCGTCACCTAGTTCTTGTACTGTCGTAAAGGATTGCGCTAATCGCTATTTTCTCAGCTTTGTAGTAGAAGTTGAACCAGTTAATATTGACGCTAAAAACCAAAGCATAGGTATTGATTTAGGGATAAAAACTTTTGCTTTTATGAGCAATGGGGAGAAAGCAGAAAGTCCTAATTATTCCGTTTCGGACAAAAAAATCCGCAAACTCCAAAAGAAGTTAGCGCGGCAACAAAAAGACTCGCGGCGTAGAACTAGAACTAGAATTAAAATTGCAAAGTTGCACAATGAAATTGCAGATACCCGTAAAGACTTCTTGCACAAACTATCTACCAAAATAGTTAGCGAAAATGAAACCATTGTTTTGGAAGATTTAAACGTGTCAGGAATGGTTAAAAATCGCAAACTTTCCAGAGCGATTAGTCAGCAAGGGTGGAGAGAGTTTAGAACGTTATGTGAGGCTAAATCTCAAAAATACAGTCGTGATTTTGTGGTTATAAGTCGATGGGAACCAACTAGTCAAGTTTGTTCTGAGTGTGGTTATAAATGGGGTAAGCTTGATTTAAAAGTTCGGAAGGTTCAGTGTCTAAATTGTGGCACTGAACACGACCGGGACGAGAATGGAGCAAAAAATATAAATAAAGCTTGCACTGAGCCAAGCCGAAGTGTCGGGATAGGGCATTGCCACGACTTTAAACGGACACGGATCGACGGTAAGACTACTTCGGTAGCGAGTTGAAATGATGTGTCAAGAATCCCCGCGCGTTTACGCCGGGGAGTATGTCAATATTCAGGGATTTTTTTGCTTCTACAACCGTCAATCCCTCATCTAGTCATGAAAATTATCGAGTCAGCAGTTCCTTGAGCTTTTTATGCCAAAAGATAATGTTAAATGCTAATGATCAATCAATGTGATCGTCAAAATCAGAATGATGCGGTCATATTTTTTGCGTGAGGGTTTGAGGAATGCAAACTCAAAAACCAATCTCTGTGGACAGCAGTTCAGAAAGCAAAAAAGTGTCAGCCGAAAAGTCTTCGACAGATGAACTCCCAACTATAGAATTTCCTTCACGGGGGAAACTTAAAGCCAGTTCCTGGCGCATACATCAAAAAATTGGTTATGGTTATTTTGTGGCTATTGGAATTGGCTTTTTCGGATCACTGACTGGGTTAGTAATTGCCAATTACTATAGAGGAAGAGAAATCAGGCAATTTAATCAAGCGCAAGAGCAAAGACAGCTGCTGACAAATTATCAGGATGCAGCCCTAGAAGCGCAATTATATAGTGCTAATTTAGTTGCAGTGGTGGAAAATTTTCCCCGGTTGTCCAGTAAAAAAGATAAATTTCTCAAGAGTGTTAATACAGCTAAAAGTTTAGAGCAGGACATTACTCAATATATAGATACAAAGCCTGGTAGATTAGCTGCAAAAGGCGGTAATTTAGAGGCTTTAATCCAAGATTATGGTATTAGCTTACAATTACACGTTGACGAAATAGAAACTGTTTTAGAGAAAATTGAATCTGAGCAAATACAGCCAGAAAAAACTGCACTTATCCGAGAACAGTTACTGAAAATTATGCGGGGTGAAACCGCCATACAGCTAGAGCAACTTTCACTAAGATTAAGTCACATCCTGAAAATTGCCGAAAACCAAGAACAAGAACGGCAAAAAGATGTAGATCAGGCTAAAAAGGTGGAGAGATTTATTGTGATCATGAGTATGCTGGTATCAGTGGCGATCGCTGCTATTGTGGCTTGGCGTACTAGTCGCGCGATCGCAGAACCAGTAATTACTGTAACTCAAGTCGCTGAACAAGTGGCGAGAAAATCTAATTTTGATTTACGCGCCCCGGTGACTACTGAAGATGAAATTGGCTTATTAGCCAAGTCGCTAAACAGATTAATTGAACGTGTATCTGAGCGGACAAGAGAATTAGAACAAGCTAAAGAGTTAGCCGAAGCTGCTAGTCAAGCCAAAAGTTTATTTTTAGCCAACGTCAGTCACGAATTACGCACGCCATTAAATGCTGTAATTGGTTTAAGTCAACTATTACAAGATGACGCTACAGATTTAGACTTATCGGGAGATTTCATCACAGACTTAGAAACAATTAACTCTGCTGGTAGACACCTCCTGGAACTGATTAATGAGATTCTAGATTTGTCAAAAATTGAAGCGGGTAAAATGACTCTCTACCCAGAGAGATTTGAGATCGCCAAACTGATTAATAATGTAGTGCAGACAGTGAAATCGACGATAGATAAAAATAACAACATCCTAGAAGTATATTGTGATCAACAACTTGGCACAATGTACGCTGATAAAACTAGAATGCAGCAAGTATTATTAAATTTACTTAGTAATGCTGGCAAATTTACCACTAATGGCAAGGTAACTTTAACAGTGAAGAGGGAAAAAACAGACTTAGCACCAGACACCTCTTTGGATGTGATTACTTTCACCGTCGCTGATACGGGAATTGGAATGTCTGAAAGTCAAAAACAACAATTATTTCAACCTTTTACTCAAGGGGATACATCCACAACTAAAAAGTATGGTGGTACTGGTTTAGGTCTAGCAATTAGCCGCCAATTTTGTCAAATGATGGGTGGTGAAGTGTTTGTGCAAAGTGAATTGGGAGTGGGATCTACCTTCACTGTTCATCTGCCAGTAACTATGGAAGATTAAGGGCGGGGAGGGTAAAATCGGGACGGTATATTCTGCTAATATGCAAGTGGTCGATGATCTACCTACGCTCCCATGACAACTACTACTGACTTTCTCAGCCATCTTAACCCCAGTCAACGTCAAGCCGTGGAACATTACTGCGGACCGTTGTTAGTTGTAGCTGGTGCAGGTTCCGGTAAAACACGAGCGCTGACTTATCGCATTGCTAACCTGATTCTCAAACACCGTGTAGATCCTGAACATATCCTGGCTGTTACCTTCACGAATAAAGCCGCACGGGAAATGAAGGAACGGATTCAAAGGCTGTTTGCTGAAGATTTGGCGCTGAAAAAACATGGTCAAAAATTTGATTTGTTGACGGAATATCAACAAATGCATTTGCGATCGCAAGTTTATAAAAATGTAATTAAAGGCCTATGGTGTGGCACTTTTCACAGTTTATTTTCTAAAATTCTCCGCTTTGATATCGAGAAATACCAAGACGAAAAAGGCAGAAGTTGGACTCGGAATTTCTCCATTTTTGATGAATCCGATGTGATCAGTCTGATTAAAGAAATTGTTAATAAACAGCTAAACCTAGATGATAAAAAATTTGATGCTCGGTCAGTGCGTTACGCTATTAGTAATGCTAAAAACCAAGGATTTTCCCCCCAGGAGTTCGAGCGAGAACAGCCAAATTATCGGGGAAGGGTAATAGCAGACGTTTATAATTGCTATCAAGATAAGTTAGCCGAAAATAACGCTCTCGATTTTGATGATTTAATTCTCGTCCCTACCAGATTATTTCAGCAAAACGAGCAGGTGTTAGATTATTGGCATCGTAAATTTAACCATATCCTTGTAGATGAATATCAAGATACGAACCGCACTCAATATGATTTAATTCGGCTGTTAGTGACTAATGGTGAGGACAGGAAGAGTGCATGGGAATGGCAAAATCGCTCGGTGTTTGTCGTGGGTGATGCAGATCAGTCTATTTATAGCTTCAGAATGGCTGACTTCACTATATTGTTAGAATTTCAAGAAGACTTTGGCGATGGTTTACCTGATGATGATACTCGCTCGATGGTGAAGTTAGAGGAAAATTATCGCTCTTGTGAGAATATTCTGCAAGCTGCTAATGAGTTAATTGAAAATAATACTCAACGCATTGATAAGGTTCTCAAACCGACGCGGGGAACCGGTGAGCAGATTTATTGTCACAAAGCAGATAATGAAATGGAAGAAGCCGAGTTTGTCATTGGACAAATTCGCACTTTAGCACAGCAAAATCCGGAGTTAGATTGGGGTAGTTTTGCTATTCTTTATCGTACTAACGCCCAATCACGACCTTTTGAGGAATTGTTAGTTAGGCATCAAATTCCTTATACAGTGGTGGGGGGAATGAAGTTTTACGATCGCAAAGAAATTAAAGATGTTATAGCTTATTTAAGGGCGATCGCTAACCCTGCTGATACAGTTAGTTTACTACGAGTCATCAATACACCCCGGCGCGGTATTGGTAAAACCACCATTGAAAACTTAGTTAACGCTTCCTATGAATTGGGGACACCCCTGTGGGAAATACTCAGCGATGAAACATCAGTTAATACCTTAGCTGGACGTTCGGCTAAAGCGGTAAATAACTTTGCGAAGATGATTAACCACTGCAAAGAACAAGCCGCAACGGTTCCAGTCTCAGAACTTGTACAGGAACTGTTAAATCAGTCTGGTTATATTAAAGACTTGCATAATCAGGGTACAGACGAGGCTGAAGATAGAATCCAAAACGTCCAGGAACTTTACAACGCTGTACTGCAATTTCAGGAAGAAAGCGAAGATGTTTCCCTCACAGCCTTTCTGCAAAGTAGCGCCCTCAGTTCTGATTTGGATAATTTAAAGGAAGGACAAAAAGCAGTATCTTTAATGACTCTGCACGCTTCTAAAGGTTTGGAATTTCCCGTTGTATTTTTGGTAGGGTTAGAACAGGGATTATTTCCTGGTAATCGTTCCCTGAGTAATCCAGAATCCTTAGAAGAAGAACGCCGCCTGTGTTATGTCGGTATTACTCGCGCCCAAGAACGGTTATATATATCACACGCGCGGGAACGCCGCTTATATGGTTATCGTGAACCAGCGATGCGATCGCAATTTCTCGACGAATTACCCGAAGAACTATTAAATACGCGTAATAAAGGCCGTCATACACAGACAAAAACTGCTGCTAAAGCTGGTGGTAAGCCCTATACACCCCAAAATTGGCAAGTAGGCGATCGCGTCTTACATAAATCTTTCGGTATAGGTGAAATTACGCACGTTTTCGGTGAAAGTAATAAGGTTTCTGTAGCGATTAAATTTGTCAGTTTGGGGCAAAAAATTGTTGACCCCAGAATAGCGCAGTTGCAAAGGGTAGATTAATATATTGGCGTTGCTGAATTAAGAATTGATTTCACGCAGAGGCGCAGAGTCGCAGAGAGTCTAGGTTTGATGTTCAGTATCACTGCTTCTAAAATTATAAACTCTTGTTGAGTTCAGTTGATGCAATTTAGTATTGTGCGATCGCTGACATCTTAAACTCAATGGAAAATAATTCCTGAGTAAATAAATAATTGCGGCACAAAACGATTGATATTTAGCATGAAAATCTATTGACGCTTAATATAAAGTCTAGATATTTTTCAAAATCTTTAACTTTTAATTAACCAAAAATTAACCGCCTTATTGACTTGTTATGTAACTCTCTTAATTATGAACATACTATTTGTTCGCTAATTTCTAACTTCAGAAAGTAATTATGCTTTTAGGGTAATTAAACAAAATGAACTTTAAACTCAAAGCTTTGCCATTATTAGGTGTAGTTTCGTTAGTAGCTGCATCCTTTGGTGTATCAATATCCGCAGTTCAATCCCAAAGCGTTAAGACAATTAAGATTGATGGCTCCAGCACTGTTTTCCCCATCACCGAAGCAGTCGCAGAAGAATTTCAGAAGGCTCAACGTGGTAGAACAAGGGTAACAGTTGGTGTTTCTGGTACTGGCGGCGGTTTTAAAAAGTTCTGCCGAGGAGAGACAGACATCTCCAATGCTTCCCGCCCCATCAAACAAAAAGAAATTGATGAATGCAAAGCTGCTGGTGTTCGCTTTATTGAACTGCCCGTAGCTTATGATGCTTTAACAGTAGTAGTTAATCCCCAAAACACTTGGGCAAAAAACCTGACAGTTGCTGAACTTAAGAAAATTTGGGAACCAGCAGCGCAAGGTAAAATTAAGAACTGGAATCAAGTTCGTGCAGGTTTCCCTAATGCACCTCTGAGATTATTTGGTCCTGGTGCTAGCTCTGGAACCTTTGACTACTTCACCGAAGCTGTTGTTGGCAAATCCAATTCTAGTCGTGGTGACTATACTGCTAGCGAAGACGATAATGTACTTGTACAGGGTGTTTCCAGTGATAAAAATGCCCTTGGCTACTTCGGTTATGCTTACTACGCAGAAAATAACAAAAAACTGAAGGCGGTGCCAGTTAATGGTGTATCGCCCTCAGAAGCGACAGTTAAAAATGGGACTTATAATCCCCTATCCCGCCCTATATTTATCTATGTCAGTTCCAAGGCTGTTGATAAGCCAGAAGTGAAGCAGTTTGTTCAATTTTACTTGCAGAATGCACCTGAGTTGGTTAAAGAAGTAAAATATGTCTCCTTACCAGCATCAGCATACAGCACTGCTCAAGGTCACTTTAACAACAAGAGGTTTGGCAGTATATTTGGTGGCAAAGAAGCAGTTGGACTGAAGATTGAAGAGCTGATGAGCCGTGATGCTAAAGAATAAAGCTATTTCTGAGTTTTGAATTGATTCAAAATTCCCAACTTATTGAGGAGAGGTGTTACACCTCTCTTTCTCTATTAAAACTTACTATACAAGGAGCGATCGCACCCCCAGCATGAGTAGTGCAAAACCAACTCAGTTTTCTCGAAATCTAGCCCGTAATTTGCGAGAACGGGCAATTGAGTCTGCCTTGTTTCTAGCGGCACTTTCTTCTGTTGCAACTACAGCAGCAATTATTGGTGTCTTGCTTTACGAGTCCATACTATTTTTCCAAAAAGTATCTTTCTGGGATTTCCTAACTGATACTCAGTGGACACCGTTGTTTGATGACAAGCATTATGGGATTTTGCCACTAGTTTCAGGAACTTTAGTAACCACAGTAGTGGCTTTATTAGTAGCAGTGCCACTTGGTACAATTATTGCTATCTATTTAAGTGAATTTGCTGCGCCAATAGTCCGGGAAATAGTCAAGCCCGGTTTAGAGTTGCTAGCAGGTATTCCCACAGTAGTTTACGGTTATTTTGCGCTGTTATTCGTCACACCACTATTACAGGTAATTCTGCCGAATTTGCCCGGTTTTAGTATGTTGAGTGCAGGGCTAGTCATTGGAATCATGATTATTCCTTACGTCAGTTCCCTCAGCGAAGATGCCATGCGTGCCGTACCCTCGTATCTGCGAGAAGGTTCCTATGCAACAGGGGCTACTCGTCTACAGACAGCATTGCGAGTTGTATTACCAGCCTCTATTTCTGGCATCTCAGCAGCTTACATTTTGGGTATTTCTCGTGCAGCAGGTGAAACAATGATAGTGGCGATCGCGGCTGGGGGACAACCTAATCTCACCCTTAACCCCATGCAACCCGCAGCAACAATGACCGCCTACATAGTTTCAGTCAGTCTTGGCGACCTGCCTCATGGTAGCCTCGAATACGAGACTATATTTGCAGTTGGACTAACTTTAGTGCTAATGACTTTGGTTTTCAATATCATTGGTCATTTTCTCACCAAGCGCTACAGAGAAATTTATTGATATGACAACTCTCAATATTAAAGAAGTCCGTAAGACTATTACCCGCAATAAGTTATCAGAAAAAATTTTTAATATCATCGGCTTATTGTCAATGCTATTTGGCATTATCACCCTTCTGGCCTTGTTATTTGACCTGTTGAGTGATGGTTTTCCGCGTATTTCCTGGCAATTTTTGACTTCCTTCCCCAGTCGTAAAGCTGAAAATGCCGGTATCCTCTCAGCTTGGGTAGGAACCCTCCTAGTGATGTTTGTAACAGCATTAGTAGCGATTCCCGTCGGCATAGCATCGGGCATTTATTTAGAAGAGTATGCCCGAAAAAATTGGTTGTCTGACCTAATTGAAATTAATGTCACCAACTTAGCTGGTGTACCCTCAATTATTTACGGACTTTTGGCTTTGGGTGTATTTGTCTATGGCTTAAACCTTAGTCAAAGCATTCTCACCGCCGGTTTGACCTTGGCCCTATTAGTTTTACCAGTAGTAATTGTTGCCACCCGTGAGGCTCTCCGTGCTATCCCTAATACTATCCGTGAAGCAGCTTACGCAACAGGAGCTTCTAAATGGCAAATGATTTGGGATCATGTTCTACCTTACTCCACTGGTACAATTCTGACTGGTATTATTGTTGCCTTGGCACGAGCTATTGGTGAAACTGCACCTCTAATTACTATTGGTGCGCTCACATTTATTGCATTCTTACCAGACCCTCCAATAAAAGGTGAATTTCCCTTTATCTCCTTTGCTTGGTTGTTAGCTCCATTTACAGTTTTGCCCATCCAAATGTTTGATTGGGTTTCTCGTCCTCAAGAAGACTTTCAGGTTAACGCAGCAGCAGCTGGTGTTGTTTTAATTTTCATGACTCTGGCTATGAACGCCGTAGCAATTTATCTCCGCTATCGTTTACGCGAAAAAATCAAATGGTAAAAAAATTATCCTCAACCTTACAAAAACCTGTTAAAGCTTCGGTGAATTACCTCAATTTCTACTACGGTGGAACTGTCCATGCTCTCAAAGACATTAATATGTCGTTAGGCGAGAAACAGGTAACGGCGCTGATTGGGCCTTCTGGATGTGGCAAAACTACCCTGCTACGTTGTTTTAACCGGATGCACGACCTATACCCCGGAAATCGCTATCAAGGGGAAATAGCTTTAGAACCAGATGGAATTAACCTACTCAGTCATAAAGTTGACCCCATTGAAGTTAGGATGCGAATTAGCATGGTATTTCAAAAACCTAATCCTTTTCCTAAGTCAATCTATGAAAATGTAGCTTATGGTCTGAGGGTCAGAGGTGAATCTAAGCGTGGAGTTATTGATGAAAAAGTAGAGAACGCTTTGCGCGATTCAGCTTTGTGGGATGAAGTAAAAGATCGTTTAAATGACTTAGCTTTTAATCTTTCTGGTGGTCAACAACAGAGATTGTGCATTGCTCGTGCTTTAGCAACTGACCCTGAGATTGTTCTGTTTGATGAGCCGACATCAGCTCTAGACCCCATCGCCACCGCCAGTATTGAAGAGCTAATCACTAAACTTAGAGAAACGGTAACAATTTTGATTGTGACTCATAATATGCAGCAGGCGGCTCGTGTTTCTGACTATACAGCATTTATGTATTTAGGCGAATTAGTTGAATTGGATACGACAGAAGTGATTTTCAATCATCCATCACATAAAAAGACCCTAGACTATGTGAATGGTCGGTTTGGATAATCAAATTTTTCTGAAACCCTCTTAACTTTGTCTCCTCTGTGGTTTATTTTCTCAGGATTTGCGTAAGTTCTGGAATTAATGGATTTCATGATTCTATGCAGCCTTACATAAAATTGGTATTAAGCTGCTATTAAAAATAATTCTTGAGTAAGTAGATAATGGCAGCACAAAATGGCGTATATTGTCCATTAGAATCCATTTGTTCATAACCTTGAGCAAGCTGCTGTATTTCTTCATCGGTCAAATCTTCAATACCGAATAATGCAGCATCAATTGCTTCTTTTCGCATATTTTGCAGCTTTCTAATGTTAAGTGCAAGTTTCTCAATTGTTGTTTCAGCAGCAGCTTTTTTACCTAGATCATCTGTTGGCAAAATTTCGCCAGAAGCAGGGTATTTAAAAAAATCAGCACAGTTGATTTCTAGAGGCGAAACCATTAAATGCTCATCGTACCAATATTTTTTCTTATGTCCACAATGTACTGGTACACGAGGTTGTTCTTTAAGTTCTCCTTGACATGAAGCAATTAAATTTGTGTACTCCAGCGCCAAATCAGGATAATTACTGCGAGGCTGAAGATGTTCTATATGGCTATTTTTTCTAGTGATACCCATTCCACAATAGCAACAGATATAACCTTGTTCTTCTAGCAAAGCATCATGTACAATTGGTTTTTCTGGTGCTTGAAAATTATCATCCCATCTGGGCTTCCAATCATCATTTTCTAAAGCTTTCCAACTAGAAAACTGTTCTGGCTCCTGATATTTTTTAATGTACTTCATCGATTGAGAATTTCCTTGCGTCGGATTAGTACATCTGCTCTGACAAACTCTGGCTCATCTGAACCAATATCATTTGCTAATTGTTGACGCACTTTTCTAGCATCTTCCAAGTTACCAGCATCAATCATTCTAAACATTTCTAAAAGACTTTCTTTAATTTGAAGCGGACGTTCAGGAACATCCATCAGGTCTTCTAGGATACGATTGCTATCTCTCCCAAAGGAACTTTCTGGTCGTTTGGCGATAACACCTTTATCTGTTTTTTCTAAAATATAAATTCCTTCAGGTTTCACATCACTAATTACTTGGGGGGAATGAGTAGTAACAATAAATTGACAATTAGGAAATGTTCTTGTCAAATCTGGAATAATTCCTCTTTGCCATTTCGGGTGTAAGTGCAGTTCAATTTCATCAATCAACACAACACCAGTACCTTGCAGTGGATCGTGTAAACCAGGATTAGCAATTGCCAAACGTCTCGCTAAATCTCCCACCATTGCTAGCAAGCACTTCTCACCATCAGATAGCTGATTAACTATAAGTTCTTTACCTTGTTTTTGTACAGTCATCCTTAACGGAGAACGGCGTATTCGTAAGTGAGAAAAACTCGGAATCAGTGAAGATATGGCTTGTCTCACAGCTTCTAATTGCTTATCCCGATAAGCAGCATTATTATCTTCTAAACGCAATTCATTTTCTAAATCTTCTTGCTTTCTAAACCATTCAAAAAAGAGTTTAAACTCGCTTCCTATTCCTTGAAGTGCATTCTCATAAATATCTATTTGTTCAAATGAATGCTGGGTACGAATTCTTAAGGGAATATCTAAAACTGACCGATTCGTTGAATAATAAACTGCAATAGGAATATTAAATAAATCAGATGTATGTAAATTCTTTTTAATACTTTCAGCTACCTTACTAATGGCTAACAGGTTACTGCTGGTATTTTTATTATGTCCTTTTTTTACTTTGGTTAAAGACCATATTATTTCTTCGGAGTCCAATGAAATATTAATCTCGTTATGTGTTTCCTTCTCTCCATTAGTAATATCTTCTTCTGTAAACAACCTTCCAGAAGGTGTAGAATGTTGAATAGAACTAGTAAAACGTGACAAAAGAATAGCGAGACAGTCAATAATACTCGATTTACCTACGCCGTTAATACCAATAAAAACTGTTGGTTCATTTTCATTAAAATCCAACGTCAAATCGCCGATTCCACGGAAGGATTGCATTTTTAGGCGCTTGACTTTCATAGTTTTAACTCAACAGAATACAGTTTATTTGGTGGGTACTGCCCATCTGACAAATTGAAAATACAGCACATTTGATCTGAGCAACACTTGTATTGAGTGACTTGTACTGAGCCAAGTCGAAGTAAGCCGAAGTATGCTCACCCCCACAATATTTATCATATTAAAATGTGTACTTGATTTCCTGGCAAAGTGCTGTAATCTTATTACACTCAGGTATTAAGCAGATTTTAACTGAATCACACCGTGATCAAAAATCTGTTTATCAGTACCCATCGCATTCACCTCAATTCTATCTGGATAGACATCATACGCAGCAAAAGCTAACCTTTCAGCAGAGTATTCTGTCCACTGAGAACGCCCTACAGGACGAACACCTGCACCACTACCAGTAGTTAAATAGGTTGTACCATCAATATTCTGAGTCCGCTCATAATGGTGGTCGTGACCATTGATGTAAAGCTGTACATTGTACTGTTTAAATAAAGGGGTGAAGCGTTTAATCAGTGTTTGGCTAACTCCATAGTGACCTGATGAGTAAAATGGATTATGACCAAATACGACTTTCCAAGGTGCGTCACTGCGGCTTAATTCTTCCTCTAACCAAAGTACTTGTTTTTCCCAATCAGCATTACGATTAGTATCTAAGGCAAAAAACTGCACAGCATCACGGCGAAATGTGTAATAACGCCCCTGCATATTAAAGCCAGGATATTTGATTTGTGGTTCACCGTTCTCGGTGCGAATATCGTGATTACCTAAACAAGCATGAAATTTTACACCCTGGGTTAATAATTTTTGATAAGGACGTTCAAAAACTGCACCGATTTTTTCAATTTCGCCATCATTATAAATGTTGTCTCCAGCTAAAACCACTAAATCATAAGGATTTTGCTGGTGATAATAATTCATCGCCCCAGCTACAGCATATTGACCTTTCGTCCCTGTTCCCGTGTCTGCAATAGAGGTAAAACGTAATAGCAAATCCTGTTTGGGTGGGGTGGCGGCTATAACTACCGAATCAGCAATATTAGCAATTTGATGATTTTGACGAGTTAGCTTCCAGCCTATAAGTCCTGTTCCCATAGTGCCAAGGCTACCTAAAAATAAGAATTGACGACGTTTTAAGATCATAAATTTATCAAACTCAATATTTAGCTAGTTTAGCCGAAGAAGCCATAAGCAACGAAGTGATACATTAAGGCAAAACAGACAGCAGCATTAATAATGCCAGTTATTTGTCTTTGAGTCGCTGCTTTTGGGAAAAGTTCCATGTCACAAGACAATCAAAATCCACAACCTTCTTCTTCCCCAGTACCCTTTTGGAAACTTAAAATTATCCAAGTCCTTAGAGGAACAATTGGAGTTTTAGAAACTACGGTAGTCAAATTAGAGACTTTACCTCCACCAGGTACTGAAGAAACACCCAGTTTTTGGCAAGGTGTAAAAATACAATGGAATCGGTTTTTAAGACAAGTCCGGTTGTTTCTGCCCTCAAATGTGTCTAACAACTTGTCGGATACACTTTTGACGGGTATTCTGGCAGTAATTACGGTGACGGTAGTTTGGTCAACTGTAACTGTTTTATCGAAGAAGCCGACTGAGGTGGCTACAGTTCCTCCCGTTGAGGAGGTTCCAGCACCTACACCGACAATCAGTATTCCCCCAGAGTTAATAGTACCGGAACCTATCCCGGAAGCTACACCAGAAGCTACACCAGAACCTACACCGGAACCCACACCGGAACCCACGCCGGAATCTCAGCCTAGATTACAATTGACACCAGAAGAAACCTTGATTGCAGCTATTGAAAATCAAGTAGGCGAAATTAGCGATCGCTTTGCCTCTGGTCTGATACAGTCAATACAAGCTAACTTCCGCACTAGTAATTTAACTGTCACAATTAATCAGGATTGGTACACTCTCCCCACATCCCAACAACAGGAACTAGCTACGGAAATCTTACAACGTTCTCAAGAACTGAATTTTACTCATTTAGAAATTCTTGACTTCCAAAATCAACTGATAGCCCGTAACCCAGTTGTTGGCAATGAAATAATTATTTTTCAACCCCAGAAAAACTTACCAACAAATTAGAAAAATCTGGAATTGTGCGGAACTGAACGCTATTTCTGGGCAAATTGATCAGATTCTGCAAATTGTTATTCCATCAGTTGAGTTCTATGAGGAGGTTCAGATGTTTAGAGACTGGTTTGCCAATAATTTGGGAGTAGGTCAAGCTCGTAAAGAGCAAGTATACCTGGAAATATGCAGTTCACTGAGTCTGGATGATGCTAGCTACTGGATTCAAGTCCTATTTGCGGCTGGTATTGCTACTCTGGGATTAGTTCTCAATAGTCCAGCTGTAATTATTGGTGCGATGTTGATTTCTCCATTAATGGGGGGAATTTTAGCTAATGGACTGGCGTTGGCTGCGGGTGACGTAATTTTAGCAATGCGCGCCCTGCTGAATTTGCTGTTGAGTTGTTTTTTGGCTATTTCCTTTGCTGTATTATTGGTGACATTGCTGCCATTTAAAGAAATTACCAGTGAGATCTTAGCCAGAACTCGACCGAATATTCTGGATTTAGTCATCGCTCTGTTTTCTGGTGCAGTAGGGTCTGTAGCCATTTGCAAAGAACCCAGAGGCGTGGCTACTTCCATTCCTGGTGTTGCTATTGCAGTTGCCTTGATGCCGCCATTGTGTGTTGTGGGATATGGTATCGGGGTTGCTATCAGCCTTAATGCTGCCCAAGGACTACAGGTAGCTAGTGGTGGGGGTTTACTTTTTTTCACTAACTTGGTAGCGATTACCTTCACGGCCATGCTTGTCTTTCTGGGACTGCATATTGATAATGATTTGGTGAGAGAAAGAGTTAGGCAATGGCGGCACACACATCCAGAGAGTATCTGGGTTCAGAAATTATTAGAGAAACTACCTGCTTATGGCAAACTCAAAAAAATTGGCTCGCTTCCAGGTAGATTATTATTAATTTTTATTACCATTGGCGCGATTATTTTTCCTCTGAATCGCTCTTTGAGTCAACTAGGACAGGAAATTGCTCTACAACAACAAGATAATCGTTACCGCAATTCGGCTAGGGATGTTTGGCAAACAAACTTTGCAACTTTTCCCAATGGTGAACCACGTTCTTTTATCAGCAATATCTCGCTATCAGAACAAAATGAGAAGCTGACAATTCAACTTCAGTTGTTTACAAGTCAGCAATATTCTACAGAGGAACAGGATAGTTATATCGAAGAGTTAGCTCCTCGTTTGGGAAGACCACCAGAGTTATTAGCACTGAAGTTAGTGGAAATTCCTACGGCTTCCAGTGAACTTTTACGCCCAGTACCACAGGAAAAACCTGCGGAACCAGTTTTAACTATTGCTGAACTACAATCAGCTTTTGTGCAAGAAGTTCAATCGGCGCTGCGTGATTTGAAACTTCCCCCACCAGCAGAAATGATTAATTATCAATTAATTACTAGTCCAGTTATACCTTTAAGTATCCGAGTAGTGTATCTGAGTGAACGGGATATTGATGGCGATGGTCAAAGTTTAGTGGCTGATAGTATTAGAAGTCGCCTCAATGATGAGTCAGCCGAAGTGAGTATGCAAAGGATAGCCAGTAATGTTGGAGTTATATCTTTTGAGGAGGATAAATCAGAAATTAGCTCGGATGACACTAAGTTATTAGACCGTGTTGGGAAAACTTTACAGCAACAACCAAATTTATATCTGGAAATAATTATCAATCAGGAAGAAGAAGAGTTAGCGGAAATTGTCCCTGGGCGATCGCAAGCAATTATAAAATATCTCGAATCAAAATGGCAAATTAGTGGCGATCGCATCAACTGGGAACCAGGAACTGAGTCTCAACGTAGCTCAATACTCCAACTTACGGTAGAATCACGGAAAAAACCACCAGTGGCAAATCTACCCTAATTCTGCTAATTCTCCTCAGAGAGAAAGGCTACAAGGTTTGTCTGAACTCACTTTTTATTTCTGGAACCAATGCATCACCACAAATTTTAGTTATGCCTAAAACTCGTTTTATCAGTTTCTTCCGCCACCTCAGTTGGCGCATACTCACAAAAACTTTCAGCAGGACAATGGAAAGGCGACTTTTAGGACTAGGTTCACAAATTGCCTTTAATGCCATTTTATCCTTGTTTCCGGCAATTCTTGCGGTGCTGACAGCCATTGGCTTATTTGAAGACTCCTTACAAGAAACCTTTAAACAACTGGCGGCTCAACTTAGTCAAGTCGCACCTAAAGAAGTACTAGATTTAGTTCGTGATTTTACCACCAGAGAAATCACCCAATCCAGAAATGGTGGTTTGTTTTCTATCAGCTTCGTTCTGGCAATTTGGACTGCTTCTGGGGCTATAAGTACGGCGATGAATGCCTTCGATCAAATTCATCAAATCCCTTCTGAGAAACAGCGCCCTTTTTGGAAAGCTAAACTGGTTTCCCTGGGATTAACCATTGCGACTATCTTACTATTTGTCTTCGCTTCTTTCCTAGTCTTTATTAGCGACAGATTATTAGGCATGATAGTTAATGGAAATAGTTCTTTCATTTTCTTGCTGCATTTATGGCAACTGTTGATTTGGCCTTTGGCACTAGGGATAATTGCTACCGCTTTTAGCTTTGTCTACCGTTATGGTCCTAGTGTCTGGAATTCAGGTACACCCATGATACCTGGTGCTATATCAGCAGCTGTTTTCTGGGCAATTCTCTCCGCTTTATTTCGGACTTATGTGGCGAACTTCGGCAACTATAACAAGGTTTATGGGGCTGTGGGTGCTGTGATAGTTTTAATGCTATGGCTGTGGATGAGTGCGACAGTGATGCTGATTGGCGATCAATTAAATGTGACTGTGGGTGAAGAAATACACCCAAAAATGGACAAGGAATGAGAAAATTAATACAGTGATAGAGTCTTTAATTTTACGTCGAATCAGCGATCGCCTTCATGCCTAATTCTTATATTGATGCAGACACTCAAGCACTCACATTGAAACGCCTGCGTCAGCTAAGTCGCATCCTCGATAAAGCAATTACTATTCCCGGAACACCAATTAACATTGGTTTAGACCCCCTTATGGGACTTCTACCTATTGGTGGAGATGTTTTGGGAATTATCCTTTCTAGTTACATCGTGACCGAAGCCGCCAGACTCGGTGTGCCTAAATCTACTTTGAGTAGAATGATCTTAAATGTGATCATCGATGGATTAATAGGCACTGTTCCCGTAATCGGAGACTTATTTGATTTCGCTTGGACAGCCAATGATTATAATATCAAATTATTAGAAGCACATTTACAGTTGCCTCTGAATAGAAAACTATAAATCCGGAATTTATCTGGGTAGTGTTCGCAAAATTATTATAACTTGTCATTGTTTTCATCCCATTCTCGTGATACAAATTAAAGTCCTTTAAACAAGTTTTAAACCAGGAATGAAAGATTGGTGGCAGGCTACCTTTCCTCAAGGAAGGCAAAGTCTCGTGATTACTGATGCAGATGGTTATCCTGTACAAATTGCTTATGGTGAAGTAGGTACTGGGAAACCTTTATTTTTATTACATGGTATGGGTAGTTGGAGCTACAATTGGCGGCACTGTATAGCTCCATTATCTAAATATTTTCGCGTCATTTGTTTTGATGCAAAAGGATACGGGTTTTCAGAAAAGCCAGGTTTTCGGAGAGAAAAAAACGGGCATCAAGTTATTGAACTAGAACGCATTCTTCAGGCATTATGTCAGGAACCTGCCGTAATTGTAGCCGAATCTTTAGGTGGTTTAGTTGCCCTCGCCCTAGCTCAACACAACCCCCAATTAGTAGCCCGGTTAATAGTGATAAATGTCCCTGTTTTTACTAACAGCTTACCCCATTGGTCAATGTCCATACTTGCTCAAACGCCACTAGAAGTATTACAAACAATTGACCATTTGCGTTTAGCATATCTATTTGCACCGCTAGTCCGAGAAATTATGGCCATAGAAAGGCGTGGGGTGTTGTTCGACCCCTCAATTCTCACGGAGGAAGATGTCTATTGGATAACCTATCCATTTATTGAGTTTCCGGGAACTATTGTCAAAGTCGCCGAGGATTTACAAATAGCAGCCGCAGAAATTAAGAACTCGCAATTAAATCAACCTAATATACTCACTAAAATTCAAAATAATCTTGGTGCTATTCAGTGTCCCACACTAATTATGTGGGGAGATAAAGATAGTTGGTTTCCCGCTAGTCATGGCGAAAAGTTACATCAACGCATCCCTCTATCTCAGTTAAAAATTATTGATAACTGCTTTCACGATGCCGCCATAGGTTCATCTGATGTTGTGAATACAACGATTCTAGAATTTTTGCTAAATTAGCTGATTTTGTCTCTGACTCAGCTATACAAAGGGTACTCTTATCGTAGGGAACAGGGAATAGGCTCGAAACTCCCTAATTATCCGGGTTTCATTATCTGTTTCTTTCCTAACCTCCATAAAAAAAGAGTGAGAGAAGGCATATCAAGCGCCTTTAATCTCTCACTCTGGTATTTGCCACTGTAGTGTTCAGGAATATGTTACAAGCGCTGCCCTTTATGTTAGGGGGCTAATGTGTATATCAATGACAACGCTCATACACATTTAATATTCCTGGCGCGACAAATACCAAGCTTAAATATTAAAACCGTTATCAATTATCAAGTTAAGTTGATTCTTGATTATCTCTATTAACAAAACCCTTTCTGTTTTTTGTCTTCTACAATTTAACTCGGTTAATCTGAATATGGTTGCCATTTTGGCAGGTTTCTAGATTTTACCTATGGCTGGTTTCTGGAGTTAAAAGTTGTGATTTTAGAAGTTTTGGTGTGAAATTTTTGGTAGAGAATTTTGTTGACGAATATCCATCAACTCTACTAAAGTTTCTTTCCTTTTCTCCAGTCGATGCCGATTTTCTAATGATCTAACTCTCACTGATGACTGTGATTTAGCTCGTCTAGGGATGATATGGTTGGGTGGTTGCAGTGGTACAAAAACTGGCGGATTTTTTAAAGCTCTTGGTTCCCTTCTGCGGCGAC
This sequence comes from Nodularia harveyana UHCC-0300, assembly GCF_034931085.1. Classification (NCBI taxonomy): domain Bacteria; kingdom Bacillati; phylum Cyanobacteriota; class Cyanophyceae; order Nostocales; family Nodulariaceae; genus Nodularia; species Nodularia harveyana. The sequence continues at coordinate 101,724 of NZ_JAYGHG010000003.1, forward strand.
GAGGGTTGACTGTGGAAGGTCTTGCGGAGTGTATTTTAATTGGTTGGCGGGCTTTTTGCGGCTGGGAATTATGGTTGATTAATCGAAAAATCATCGAGCAACCACCAGCACAACTGAGGGCGATCGCAAATACCAACCATAATGGTGTGGGATTCCTATCCTCAGAGGTTATCTTCATTGGTGTTTCGACAACAGCCGCGATTGTTTCTGGTTCTATATTGTCTTCTGCACTACCAGCGTAACTCAAGCTATATAAGGCTACAGCTGTAGTCCCTAAGAGCATTGTTAACAACCCAGTGAAGAGTAAAACTGGATGACGTGTCAGAAAATGGATAAAAACATTTGAACTACTGATTGGTCTCGATTTACTCTTTTTCCTCTTTCTGATTAGCTTTGGTGGATGCTGTGCGCCCTGAATATGTTCCATGATAAATTTCACATTGATCCCCTATAGCCAATAATTGTACTGGAGGATTGACGCACCAGGTATCCGTAGTAATATTTCGGAATTCAGTAGCTTTTTTTGGAGATATCGGCTACCAAATCCGATATTTTTACTGAAATTAGTTAATTTAGTAATGACTAAGATTTGTGACTAGAATACCTTTCTAAAGCTAGTTGAATTAAACGATCTACTAATTCCGGAAAGGGGACTCCACTATTAGCCCAGAGTTGAGGATACATACTAGTAGCAGTAAAGCCTGGTAAGGTGTTGATTTCATTAATGAATATTTCCCCAGTAGCTTCTACATAGAAAAAATCTACCCTTGCTAACCCCGCAGCGTCTACAGCTGCAAAGGCTTGTAATGCCATATCTTGGATTTGACGACTCACTGCATCGGGGATGGGGGCGGGAATCAGTAAATCTGCTTGCCCTGCTGTATATTTAGTTTCATAATCATAAAAATCACTGTTGAAGGTAATCTCTCCGACGATAGAGGCTTGAGTTTGATCATTACCTAATACGGCACATTCTACTTCTCTGGCCACCACCCCGGCTTCTACTATTATCCGTCTGTCGTAGGTAGCAGCATTATCTAGGGCGGCTTCTAACTCTGGGCGCGATCGCACTTTAGCAATTCCCACTGATGAACCTAAGTTGGCAGGTTTGACAAAACAGGGATAGTCCAACGCTGATTCTATTTGATCACAGAGTTTGGGAAACACGCAAGGATTTGACCAAACTTCGGCTCTAGTTACCGCTTTGTATTTGACTTGGGGTAATCCGGCTTGCTGAAAGGCCATTTTCATGGCAATCTTATCCATACCTAAAGCCGAGCCTAATACCCCAGAACCGACAAAGGGTACTTGCATTAATGTCAGTAATCCCTGAATTGTACCGTCTTCTCCATTGGGTCCGTGTAGAATCGGAAACCACAGGTCTACTTCTGTGACTTGCTCAGGCGATCGCCACGGGTTCGAGTTTTGGGGTTCTAACTGGGGAATACCAGTTTCTAGAATCTTCTGGGCTAATTCTCCAGCTAACCAACAGCCATTTTTTTGGATGTAAAACGGCAATATTTCGTATTTTTGAGCATTTTGTTCGGCATTCAAGGCTTTGGCGATCGCTCTTGCTGAACTAATTGAAACTTCATGTTCCCCGGAACGCCCCCCAAACAGCAGTCCCACCCGCAGCTTTGTCATTTTTAGTACCTTTTTCTGTTGTCTGGCTGAGAGTTTATCACAACCTGCTCTGGTTGCTATATTTTTTTGGGTCGGTGGGAATGAATATTATGAGGAACGAACCACAAAGGACGCAAAGTACACAAAGGAAGAAGGAAAAAGGTTTTAGTCGTTGTAGGTTGGATTATTTCAATTTAAATTCATCAAATTTTACTACTTCGGAATCGGGTTTCTGGGTATCAAAATAATAGCTACTTACTATTCCGTTACCTGTGTCAAAGATACTAAAAACTGTGATGTCGTTACTGGCTATGTAAGGAAGGGGCTGACTATTTTCGTCTAACAAAGGTGCAATTGTCGGGATGACTGGTTCTAATCCGTAAGGATCACCCACGGCAGTATAATCTTCTTGATATCCAATTGGTACTTCTCGTTTTCTGTCACCCCAAGCCGCACCATAGGAGTTACCCACATTCGATGTTTCTAGAAAGTGCATTCCACTAGGACTGACAAAGCGGTTCCATAAATGGGAATGTCCATATAATACTAGTTGCACATCAGCCGCTTCTAGTAATGGAATCAAATCACGGTGAATATAATCTGCGTCTTTGGGGTATTCGTAACGGACGGCTGTAATTTTACCGTTTTGATCACGTTCTATGATCTGCACTGGATTGGTATAGGCGGGAACGATGTTATCACCCAAGGTATGAGGGGGATGATGGAACATCACAACTTTGTATTTGGCTTGTTGAAATTCTGCACTTTGCAGTTCTGCTGCTAACCAATTATATTGCTGGCTACCTTGAGCAATTGGCTCAAAAATTAACTGTCCATAACCCCAATTTTCGGGATTTTCTAAATCCTGGGCTGCTTCTGTATATCTACCTTTATATTCGGTATTTAATTTAGGAGTCCGCCACGTATTAGTGATGTAGAGTACCACTAAACGCACATCGCCAAAGCTGACTGCATAATACTTTTTTCCACCTGGTTTACTTTGGGGTAGGGTAAAAATTTCCTCGTAGGTATATGTATTAAAGGAATTATCTATTAAAGATTTACCACTAGATAATTTTTGAGCAACGTCACGGGGAATGGGATCATTAAATTCATTGTTTAAACTGCTGGTTCTCTCAAATCTGCCCATAACTTCATGATTACCAATGGCTGTAAACATGGGGGCGTGTTGAATAATTTCACCGCCTGTATACGTGGTGGTAATGCCGTTCTGGGTGATTTCATAGTTAGCACGACCTTGTAAACCGGGAAAGAATGCACCACCCCGACTATCATCAAACCATTCTGAGGCGCGATCGCTCACATTAACTAAATCCCCAGCAAACCATACCCCATCCACTTGTCCCACTGTTTCCACCACCTTTTGCAGATTCGCGGCTGTCATCGGTTTTAGTTGATGGTCTGAAGTCAGTAAAATTTTGACAGCTTCTCCTGGTTCTGGGGTCGGTGCGAGGGTAAAAATATTGCTGCTAACAGTTGCGCCATCTTCGCGCACACTCATCACACGATAGGGAACACGCACACCAGCAGTTAGCCCAGTCACCTCGGCTTCCTGTCGCCAAATGTCACGTTTTACAGGTTGATTTATAGTTCCATTTGCTACTTTTGATTGCTGGTCTTCTCTGGTGCGGCTGAGTTTAGTGGTTCTCGCAAAGCTTGATTTTTCCAGATTTTCCCCGTAGTTAACTACGTGTTTATTTCCAGGAAATTCAGTAAACCAAACTACTTGCACTGAGTTAGCTGTTGGTAGTTGCAAAAATGGGTCAGTCAGCAGATGCGGCGCTGATGTCATAGTTGTTAAGCCCAATGAAGGCACGCTTACCAGCGTCAAGCATACCACAAACAAAATGATCAAGGTTAACAGTTTGGTTTTCACCATCATTACCCGGATAATTACAGGCATTCGCTATTATACATTGGCAGGATTAAAGGGGCGTTAAGTGAATGTTTCTGATCTATAGGTGGGTTATTGTGTAAGTAATCTCACTTCAATTTTCAGCAGCTATATAAGTATTAAATACAACTTAGGATTAAGGAAAAGAACTGTGGAATCTCAATTACAAATTGAACAAGTAATTAAGACACTTCAAGAGGATTTACCAACACTCTTTACTAAAGATATTTCCTATGAAATTTACACCCAGGATATCTACTTTCAAGATCCTGTCAATAAATTTAAATGGAAATTCAACTATCGGATTATATTTTGGACGTTGCGATTTCACGCCCGGCTCTTTTTTACACAAATTCACTTTGACCTGCATGAAGTATCGCAGCCAGCCCAGGATACAATTTTAGCCAAGTGGACAGTTCGCGGAGTTTTACGTGTTCCCTGGAAAGCAGGTTTATTTTTCAATGGCTATTCGACATATAAATTTAACCAAAATAGTTTGATATATGAGCATATCGACACTTGGGATAGACCACCAGGGGAGATATTAAAGCAGTTTTGGCAAAAGCCAGAAACAGGGGCTAAAAATTAAGAGTAGAAACAGCAAAAGAGGGAGCCAAGCTCCCTCCATAAGTAAGATAATTTTTTAGCTTTTGTGTAGGTCAGGAATTACAGACGTTCCTTGGGTAAGAAGGCAATAGGATCGATTGCGCCTTTTCCTGGTGGGTGGATTTCAAAGTGAGTATGTGGCCCGGTGCTGAAACCAGTGCTACCCATATCAGCAATTTGTTGCCCTTGGGTCACTTGCTGACCTGTTCTCACTAAAGTCCGACTATTGTGAGCATAACGAGTCATACTGCCATCTGGATGGCGAATTTCCACAAGGATGCCGAAACCACCCCGGTTCCAGCCAGATTTTGCCACCACACCGTCAGCTGCTGCGAAAACTGGCGTACCGGTGGCGTTGGCAATGTCAATACCCCTGTGCATTCTTCCCCAGCGTCTACCGTAGCCGGAGGTAAGTACACCTTTTGCCGGCCACATATAGGCTGTAGAACCGGTTGAAGGGGGAGGTGTAGTTGCGTCGATGGGTTTAGGTAAGTATTGTTCTACTGCTGCCAAAGGTGGTAACTGTAGCTGGAATTGCGGTGCAACTCTGCTTCCCCGTAACTCTCCTAGAGTATCTGAGTTATTGTTACTGGGAAATATTGGTGTTCTGCTACCAGATGTCTTGATGCTGGAGGAGAACTCAGGATTAATTGGCTCGTTGGGTCTACGAGTACGGATTTGGGAATTAGCAGATTGACTGCCAGGTGAATTGAGGCTGGGAACATTAATGGAAATGGCGGCCTCGCTTGATCTCGAAGGAATCACTGTGGGAGCTTTTTCAGATTCGGTTGCGGCTGGAGTGATGGTATTTCCAGACTGTTGCTGGCGATATTGCTCGCGTAATCTCTGGATTTCCGCTTCCGGACTAGTTGTTTGAGCAATGGGAAGTGCTACAGGAACTTCCTCTACTTCATTGGCGCTTACCCTGTTACCATTCCCTGACTGTTGGCTGCGGTATTTCTCTTGTAATTTCCTGATTTCCTCTTGTAAGCTATTGGTTTGAGGAATGGGAGTCAGTACAGCCGTTTTTTCTGGTTCTGTTAGGGCTTCCTGGGTGATATTCCCAGATTGCTGGTTGCGGTGTTTCTCTTGTAATCTCTCGACCTCGGCACGTAACAGGCTGAGATGTTCATTCTCTGTTGTGCTTGGGGTTTGCTCTGGCGATTGTTTCGCCTCCTGCATTTCGGTAAATAGTGTTGGTGCTGGGATATCACCACCTATTCCCTGAGCATTAGGACTAATAGATTCTGTCTCTGTGCTAACAGTGTTTACCTCGATCAGGTTATTGACTGTTCCTGGTAACTGTGATGCGGCAGGAGGAAGATCGGGGTAGTTACTACTAATGTTTACCGGGTAATTGGGTGACTGGGGCGCATTGGAATAAGCGCTGTTGGAGTCAACTACCACTGGTATCTGAATAGAGCGGGAGCGGTTAACCGGAGTAACAGGAATAATCAGTTTTTGGCTAATTTTGAGTTGATTAGGATTGTGGAGATTATTAGCCCGGATTAGTTCTGAAACTGAGATATGGTATTTACCAGCGATCGCTGCTAGTGTATCTCCCGGTTTAACTTCGTAAGCTGTATTACTCAATAAGGCTACAACTTGTTGTGTAGCTGGTACGGTTTTTGTTAAAGGTTGTGGGTTCGATTCCCCGGTTTCTGGTCTTTGTTTTAATCTTGATACTAAATCTTCTGTATTCTGATTATTGACAGTTGATGTTGCTTCTACTGCCTTAAGACTGGCGCTAATTTCTGGCGCTGTTTCTGTCTTGTTCGGCTGTGTTAAAGCTATGTCGGTTTTTGATAAAACCTGGGTCTCCTCAGACCGCAACTCCGCCAGACTATTTCTTAAACGGTTCGATTTTTCTTGTAAGCGATTGAGTGCAAATTCTTGCTGGGCTTTGAGTTGAGCATTAGTTTCACTACTGGGATCTGTGTTTTCTAATACCTGTGGATCGCCTTCAGTTTTGTAATTAACGCTATCAGCACTAGACAGTTCTGTTACTGTCTCATGGCGTTGTATTCCTGTTGACAATCCTTGTGATACTGGAGATTGTAACTTCAAGGAAGTAGTGTCGGATGCCGTTTGCTGCAATTCTGATGTCATAACAGGAACTTGCACAGACATTTCACTCGCCGCAACTTGCCATTTAGCTTCAAGCCCGGGTAACTGTGAAATTGCTGTTGGTTCCACGATGACAGGATTTTCTGACAAGCTTCCTGGTAAGACTGTTTGAGTCTTCAGCGTGGTATGAGCAATTTTCACTGTAGTGTCAAAAGCAGCAGGGATTGTTGAGGCTGCCTTTTGGCTCTCTAGAGGATCTGCTGCTTGGGCTTGATCGCTTTGTCGAGTCACCAAAAGACTGGTTGCGCCCATTGAGATAGCCAAACCAATCACAGCGGCTTTTGTCCGCACCCGACGTTTAACCTTGGGATTAACTACAATATTAATATTTAGGTGTTCTAGGTGTTCCACTAGGGTATCATCACCGCTGGGGTTATTTTTCAGCACAGCCTTTTCTCTTTTTTTTAATGCTCGTTTCAAAGACGACCTCCTATGATCACTAGCGCTTAACTGATCTCGATTTTTCAGTCGAATACTACTAGTCAATGATTTAGATCACATCGAATGATAAATCAAGATCACTTTTACCAGAGATACTTAGGCAAGATTAACTTGCTTCTCTGATTTAGACAAGTTCACATTTGTTAGCAAAAGTTAAAAATTGCTGTGCTTACTTGTCCAGTTCACTCCTACACACCATCGAACTTTTACTTTTAACAGTGGTCTTAACCTTTTGTGATTTGTGATTAGCTAGTGAGGACTGAAGAATCATTATATATTCACTCAGCCCATTATGGCTGTCACTAATGTTTTGGCTAGGACTTTTGGAAAAGCTATGCCCTCTGCTGTAGATATATTCAAGGTTTTTCGACTATATCCGCCTTCCCAAGAGCAGACTTTACGTTGATTGATGACTAAAAATCAACCGTACAAACTTTAGACTACTTTTGTCTTCCAGGAAATTACTTATTCAAGCAAAATAGCTGAAATAGATGATTCAAAAAGGTTTGACACCTTTTAATTTCCTAGTCGCATCTACTCAAATTTATCAAAAACTGTAGTTTAAATTCCGTATGTGCCAAAATTTTATATACAAATTTCTTATATCATGCTGATTTTTTCAGAATTGATCATTCAATATTCCCGAAAATAGCATTTAATTGTCTGATTTTTTACTATGCTAGGGTGTATTGATGATAGTAAATATCAGACTTATGAGATGATTTGGCAATTTACTCAGTATTTTCAGTAACTTATTCATCTGTATTTTCACAGTAAATATCCCAACTGACGATGGGCTTCAAACAAACTGACGGCGGCACTTACTGAAAGATTTAAGCTGCGAACATCTTGTGACATGGGAATATAAAGCGTAGCATCACAATCTGAGAGAATTGTCGGGGGTAAGCCTGTGGTTTCGCTACCAAAGAGTAACCAATCATCGGCTTGAAATTTAAAGCTGGCGTAATTAAAATCGCCTCTAACCGTAAAGCCTAAGCATCTACCACCACGTTCTTGATGTATGGATTGAAAGGCTTCTAGGGATTCGTGATAGTGAAGTTTAACATAAGGCCAGTAGTCTAAGCCGGCTCGTTTGAGGTAGCGATCGCTAATTTCAAACCCCAAAGGTGCTACTAAATGTAATTCTGTACCTGTGGCAGCACAAGTCCGGGCAATGTTGCCTGTATTTGGGGGGATTTGGGGATAAACTAAAACAACCTGGGGCATTGTCTGTGAAATATTCTGCTGTATAAGGCTATACTAAGTCACTTTTAACTCTATCATTAGATAGAGTCGATTCATAGGTTTTATTAATAAATTGCAAATAAGACCAGAAGATTAAATTTTTGCAACCCTGCTATGGGAAATATTTTGCCGGGATTTTTTAGGAGAGAACTATACTTTTGGGTTTTCTCTCCCAAAATCTATCTTGGGGATGAAGACAGAGAATTTAACCTACCACGGAGGAACACAATTTGTTTTCTAGTTCTATTTCCCGTTCTTCCGTGGCGACAATAGCTTGAGTGAGGACACGTTGAGAGTCAACACCGACGGAGTGGAGTTGTAGCCACTGTTGGGCTTCGTTCCCGGCGCGGAGAATTTTTTGCAAAGGAGAGAGGAAACAGCTAAAACCATGTTGTTTAGCGATCGCCCAAACTTCTTGATATAGTTCAGCAATCCAGTCTCTCGCCAGGATAGTTCTACCATCTTGCCAATGTTGTAATTCCGCGTCCAGACTAGAAGTAGCTGCGGCGGTTTCATTCCGGGTGGTGAGAGATAGCAGTTCTTCAGGAGAGAAAATACTTTGGGTTAACGGATCGAGGTCAGGGTTTTCCATTAACTGCAACAAACGGGCTTCTAGGAAGGCTGCAATGGCTAGTAAAGCAATGGGATCGGTTACTAGGTCACAAATGCGTAATTCCAGGCGATTTAGGTCATGGGGACGGCGATCGCCATTTGGTCTCACCGATGTCCATAAATGTCGGACATTTTGCATAGTTCCCGCAGCTATTTGCGACTCTACCCATTGAATATGATGGGCATGACTAGTAAATAAAGGCACATGAGCAGGGGTTTGGGGAAACACAGCCCAACGGCTGGAATGATAGCCGGTCGCCTTCCCATCTAAGAAGGGAGATGATGCACTCAAAGCTAAGAATAAAGGTGCTTCTAACCGAATTAGCCGACAAGCCCGCATTAATATTTCTGGGTCACTGATACCAACATTAATATGAACGCTGGCGGTAACTACTTTTGTATGGTAAGTATTTTCGATGTAGTCATGATAGGGGTTAGTGGGGTCAGAACGAAAAAAGCGATCGCTTCCACCCAAGGATAAAGTGCTACCTGGAATCAGAGTGTAATTACCCAAACTCTGGAGGTAACTGCGTAAGTTTCGCCGGGGACGCAGCAAAGCACACAATAAATTTTCATAATTACTCAATGGCTGGGTGGTGTATTCCACATTCCGGCTATCCGGTTCTCGCACAAACCCATCCAAAGCAGTGACAATTTTGTCAGAGAGACCGACTATTTCACCTTGAGGTGTACCTGTATACATCTCAATCTCAAAGCCTTTTAATAGGACCACTTTGTTTTCCTCGCCTCTCCTAATGTAATAATTGTATCGAATTAGACGATTTTCTGCATCTTGATTTAAATTAACTTAAAATTTACAATTATTTAATAATTAATTTTGATTACGAACCGCAGAGACGCAGAGGACACAGAGTTATGAGGGTTTGATTCTTTTTTGTAATTCTGTTTTTTTCTTCTTGGGGGGGGAGTTTTGGGGGATAATAAATTTATCGGGTGAATCATTCTCTTTGGCAATTTTCAGGCGCAGAAAATTTTCCCACACTTCACCCCTAAGTAATTTTAAAGCAGTTTCGGGTTTATCTGATGCGATCGCCTGAATAATTTTGCGCCACCCTTCCCGTAAGTCAGGAATAAAAACTTCTTCACCGGAAAACTGACTCAGCAAAGAAAGTGCAGTTGGTAAATTTTGTGAGTTTAAATCTCTAACTATTATATTCAACCACACCGGGAGAAGTTCCCACCAATTAGTTGTTTGTATCTCCTGGAGTGCGATATTTTCCATACCCAGCGCCCCCCAAAGATAGCAGGTTTCTACAGATAATTGAAAATCACGATTTTCTACAGCCAGATTCCATTGTTTTTGGGCATAATTTTGGCAACTATCAGCTAAAAGTTGGTATGATTCTGCAATCTGCTGGGGAATAGTTATTTTATAGACAGACTCACCGCAGGGTAAATATTCACCGCTACATTCAACCCAATCAAAAAAGCCATAAAGATAAATATTTCTATCAACTATAACTTCTTTAAAATGGGAATCACCCAAGCAGAAAAACTGTACAGCAGGTAAATTATCAGGAGTTTTAATAGCAAGCAACTTTTTTTCTACTTCTGGTTCTGGGGAAATTCCATATCCCATTAAAATCCAGACTCCGCTATTAGCTAACTTTTGTAATAATGTCAAAAATTCTTTGTTGATAATATCTGGAGTCAAACAAGGACAGGATATGATAACTTGACATTTTGCAGAACTTAAAACCTCTTTAAAAACGGGTATAACTTCAGAATCGCGTAACTTAATAGCCCCTTGAGTAAGTTTTTTTAATCTAGATTCTATTTCACTATTTTGATAATTAAGAGTAGCTTCACGCTGTAAATTAATGGCTTCACGGGATAATTTACATAAAGCTTGCCAAGGTATTTTACCTTTACCTTGCAGAACTTCCATGCGTTTCGATGCTGACTCTAAAATTTGCTTACCTTTTCTGATTTGGATACTCAATTTATCTTCCACAGCATCACAAATCACAAATAAAGAAATAGTTTTCCAAATTATTTGCGCTGGGGCTAACACTTTACAGCTACTAACAATTTTTCCTAATTCTGGAACATGAAAATCTAAACCCGATAACTGAATACATTTCTGTAACTTCTCAATTGATAAAGCAGATATATCATTTATTTTGCGGGCAATCTTGATAAAATCGGCTAAATCAGGTAGATTTAAAGAGACATCATTAAATGGTTCTGGATAAAATATTAGCTTGCCATCTAAAGCATCGGAAACAGCATATATTTGGATAGGATAGGGAAGCTGTGGTACAGAACCTTGGGCGTAAAAAGTTCGTCCTTCTTCGGTAACTGTAATTGGCGATGTTGCGGATAAAGTTTGTAATGCTTGCAAATTTGCAGTGGTACTGCGGACAAATATAGCATCAAGTCCTAATATAGATGCTAATTCATCTTCTGTGGGTGGAGGTGTAAATTCAATTCCAGCCCGGATAATAAATTCTTCCAGTATATTAAATTCGCGCGGTTCCTGAATAGATAACTCTACAGGAGTTTGATGTACACTATAGCGAAATTCCCTAGCAGCTAACACTAATAAATTAGGATTTTGCACTGTAATTTCATCTGCTAAATTTATCAGGTTGTCGTCAATAGGTTTAGCCGCAGCAGCGAGAAACATCAACGAAACCTCCTTGACGATTTACAGTATGAGAAATCTCTAAATACATACTTCCAACTTTTCCCCCTTGTTGGGTAAATAAATCATGACAACCGATAATTACTAGTAATTCTTGGGCGCGGGAAAAAGCGACGTTTACCCGTTCGGGTTTCTTTGCAAAACCGACATCACCTTGATGATTATTTCTCACCATACTGACTATGACTACAGGGCGTTCCATTCCCTGAAATCTATCAACAGTACCTGTGCGAATTTCCAAGGAAGGAAACAGTTCAGGTTGTAAACGTTCATCAATTTTTTTCAATTGTGCGCCATAGAATGTAATTACTGCTATTTCTTTTTTTGGTTCCCCATTCGCAATTTTAGCAGCCCAAGTATTCTCGAATTGCTGACAGATGCTTTCAATTACATCAATTTCACGAGTATTAAAATAGGAAGTATTTTCCTGTTCTTCTTGAAATTCTGGTTCCCTGGGGATTTTTACCCACACAAGATGCTGGTTTTCTTCGATGATGTCCCCTGTTAAGTTGTGGGCGCGTTGGGTATCAGGTTCTAAAAGTCCACACTCTAGTTTACCTTGATAAAACTGATTAATTGCTCCCATAATTGAGGGGTGCATTCTATATTGTGTATTTAGCATTTGTTTGATGCTTTTATCAGCAGCTTCAAACTGAATTTTAAATAATGATTCTTCTAAAAATTGCAGTTCGGATTTGGTACTTCCCAGTGATTGGGCAACTTCTTCCACTGTGCTAGTATCAAGCATGGGTGGTAATTGTCGATGGTCGCCTACCAAGACTAATTTTTTGCCTTTTAAGGCTGGGATAAGTAACTCTGGGGGAGTACATTTACTGACTTCATCTATGATGACGACATCAAAGGCTTTAAATTCTTGGGTAAAGTTGTAATTTGCAGCTTGTACACAGGTGATACCGACGACGTTGGCGTTATCTAAATAAATGCGTCTTAAATCGTTGCGATCGCGCTCGGAGGGATTTTTAACTTTTGCAATCCAATCTTTGGTAAAATCTGCATAGCGACTGAGATAATTTTCTTCTTCAGTCAGTTGGTTTTTCCAAGCATCAAACTGAGTTTTGCACCTGTGTAAAAATTCCAGATTAAATAAATCTGTACAACTATCTGCTGGCTGAAATTTATCAGGGATGGTTTGGTAGAAAATTTCCCACCAATTCCTGAATGTCATCACCTCTTCACTGGGTTGTATTTGTGGTTGCTGATTTAATTCTTGTAATTGGGCTTGGTTTTTTTCCAGTTGCTGTGCAGCCTGTGTATGTTCTTGTTCTATAATTGTGATTTGCTGTTCTAAAGAGTTTTTGATATTTTCTAAGACTGCAAAAGGTGCAATTGCAGAAATTAAACTTTCTAAATTACTGAGATGAGATAACCCAGCATTTACCTGAGTAGCAAATTCCTGGGGATGTTGCCAAATTTTTGATTGAGTTGTCAGGTATTCTGTAACTAAAGCGCGTAATTTGTCTGGGATATTTGGCTGCTGGTTGAGTAATTCTAAAATCTGGATAACTTGTTCCAGTTGCAAATTAGCTGCTGCGATTTGAGATGATGTAGCAGACATTTGTGCTTGAGTATTTCTCTGTTTCTCAAGTTCAATTAATTTATTTTGGAGAATCTCTAATTGTTTTTCAGTTTCCGCTTTAACTCTGGCGATACATTGACGCGCATTGTTGAGAATATTTGTAAGTAAATCTTCGCTTACCTGTTTGAGAGTAGAGTCGAGATTAGTTAATTCCCAAACTTTACCATATACAGTTTGCATTCTCAGCAAAAACAACTGGGTATGTTCTACGAGTAATTGGCGTTGATGTGGGTTGAGGAGTTGATAATTTTTGAACTCTTCATAGATTTTACGCCATTGAGTGCGATCGCTCGCAGATAGCACTATGGGACTTTGACTAAAATTCTGCTCTAAAAAGTAACTAAAATTATGCTGTTTACCGATTCTATCAACAAAGCCGCCTTCTGTTTCATAGGTTAAAGCCCTTTGCAAAGCCTTCCAATCTGGTAAAATAATCTGATATTTTTTCGGTGCTATAGCTAATTTTAACTGATTAGCAAACATCAACAAACCCAATGGTAATTGTAACAAATCTGTTGTTAATTCCTGTCCCGATTGCTGACATTCTTTAACTATTTGATATAGTACCACAGGGGCTGTAGATTTCCATTCCTTAATAGATGCAATCACATAATTAATTTCTTTTTGGCGATTTTGCCAACCTTGAATTGTCTGTTGTAAAAGTTGTCGGTTGGCGATGAATTGCTGTTCATCTATTTCTGGCTGATTTAAATTAGCAGAATTTTGGGGGATAGCCGATACTGCTTCTGCAACTTCCGACATTAATAAAATAGCATCTTGTGCGTTACCGAATGCTAATTTAAAATCGGCAATTTTATCAGATATATCTTCACGCAACCAAACAGCTAAACCAAAAGCACCATAAGCAGGACGCACTAAACCAAGTTCATCAGTACAATGGATAGCTGCATGAACATTTGTCAAAAAATCTTGGACTACAATATTATTTTCTGTATATGGCTGAAGATGCGGTAAACAGTTTTTAACTTCCGGTGCTTCCCAATTAACATTCGGGGCATTTTTGAGGATATAATCTAAACCTAATTGCAGAGACTTAATCTGATTTTGTTTAATTAAACCTGCCTCAAAAGTTGCTGCTAGCTTTTTACATTCTGCTGCTAAAGTTTCCCGTTGCTGAATTAATTGATTTTGTTCCTGATTCAGTTCTGATTCTAACTGCAAATAATCTGTAAAATCTGGTAACTCTGCCCATAACTCTCCTAAAATCTCCACATTTTCTAAACGTTTAGCCAGACTATTTTCACAGTCAGTCGCCGTATTTTCCAGCCATGTACCAATAACTTGATCTTCTAAAAATGGCTGTCCTTCTTCCCCGACTCTCTCAGCCCTTCCTTTGCGTACCGCCCGAATAACAGGGTTATGAACTAATCGACTCAAAGCATTATCCACAGCTAAATTAGCTTGAGAAGCAATGAGAGTCCGTCCACCCTGCAGGGCGATTTGATAGCAAATTTCGGCAATTACAGTAGTTTTACCAGTACCTGGCGGTCCCTGAATCAGAACTAAATCTTCAGCCGCTAGTACCTTTTCTACAGCTGCTTTTTGTCCAGCATTAGCCGCAGATAATAATAAATCATCGGCTGACAATTCCACAATTTTTTTCATCCGTCTCGCCTGGGAAGCGTCGAATAAAAAGTTACCCAAATAAGGATTTTGAGTCTGTCCCTGCTTTAATTTTTCTAAAGCTTCCTTTTTCCGTTTTACTTGTTGAATATCACCAGCAGCATCAAAAAATAAAAATCCCTTCACTGGTGGCTGATAACGTTGTGTGGCGATATATTCAGCTAATTCTCGGTCTAATTTGACTTTAATTACACAATTTTTCGGGTCAACTTTTTCAATGGAACCAAACTTAGGAATTTTATGGGTAAATTTTCCTGTAGGAACAGTTTCCGAAAGTTTTACTTCTTGATTTTTAGAACGTTTCACCCGTTCCCAGAAACTAGAAACCTGTAAATAATTTTGTTCCGAACCATCGAGAGTAGCTGATTTCACATCTACTTCAAAGGTGATTTGTCTGGGATTTTTGCCATAATCATTCCCAACAAAAGCTACACAAAACTGACGGGATTTAGCAATATTTTCCTCAACTTGCAAAAATGCTTTCCAAGCTTTTAATTGTTCTTCAGTAGGTATATGGTCTCCACAAATTGGCATTTTTCCGACACGTGCCAAAGCTGATTTCGAAATACCTAAACGATGTTTATTATGAGGTAGGAGACGTAAGGGAAAAGGGGCAGCATAAGCATCAGCGTGTCCCCGTGAAACTTGTAATAACCGAGTCGATAAAATTTTCAACCCGCCAATACCATCATCCTTGATAGCGGCGATTAAACCTATAGTTTTACCGAGATTTTTCAACTTTAAAGGTAAAGGAAAATCATCTCTGTCAGTGGCAATTGTTAACTGCCAAATTTCCTCATCTTCATGTTTTCCCGCACCTTGACGACGCACATAAAACAGACAAACTTGATCACCCAATAACTCTATAATTTCATCTTTTGCCACTGATCCAACACATTTATAGCTCCAGTCTTGGAAATTGCGATTGTGGGGAAAAGTGGACATAGATAATCTTAAACTTCCTGATATGGGGTGAAATAATCAACTTTAGTATTTGGACTTATGCAAGGACTCTCTAAAACCCTCTTAACTTCGTGTCCTTTGTGTCCTTTGTGGTTCATTTTTTCATAATTTTGCGTAAGTCTTGAGTATTTGGAGAATAAGTCAAGAACCACAGAATAAAACCGCGCCAAATTCTCTTCTTCCCTCTTCCTTTGCGCCTCTGCGCCTCTGCGTGAAACTAATCCATATTTTCATATATACTGATGATAAACCTGACTAGCCGCGCGATGTAACAAAGAATGTCGCCAAACCAGAGACTTCATATCATCAGCGTACCCCCCACCAATCACACAAGCCACGGGGTAACCAGCAGCCGCACAGGTGCTTAAAACCTGCATTTCTCGGCAAAAAATGCCACTATCACTCAGGGCTAATTTTCCCAAGCGATCGCCTATATGAGGATCTACCCCTGCATCGTATAATACTAAATCAGGGCGGGTCTGCGCTAATAAATCTGGTAAATAACTTGCCAAAGTTTGCAAATAAGCATCATCTTCCATTCCCACCGTCAGAGGAACATCTAAATCACTGGTTTGTTTA
The DNA here is from genome assembly GCF_034931085.1 of Nodularia harveyana UHCC-0300. Lineage (NCBI taxonomy): Bacteria > Bacillati > Cyanobacteriota > Cyanophyceae > Nostocales > Nodulariaceae > Nodularia > Nodularia harveyana. The sequence continues at coordinate 117,744 of NZ_JAYGHG010000003.1, forward strand.
GTACCGGGAAAATTCACCTCACAGTGCATAGAAAAAGTAAACACACTTTCATCTCCTTGAAAAATGAAAGCCGTACCGTCTCCTTGATGGACATCTAAATCTACAATCAAAACTTTCTTTACAAGTCCGAGTTTTTGCAACACTCGACAGGCGATCGCTAAATCATTGAAAATACAAAAACCAGAACCATAACTAGGAAAAGCATGATGAGTACCACCAGCCGTATTACAAGCTAAACCGTGACTTAGTGCCATCTGAGCAGTTAGCATTGTACCACCAACCGCTACACAGGTACGATTTACCAGTTCCGGACTCCAAGGTAAGCCAATGCGACGCTGTGCTTTCGGTTCTAGAGTTCCCTCACAGTAAGCTTTGACGTATTCTGGAGTATGCACCAACTCAATTAACTCCAGAGGTGGGCGTTTGGGTGTGTGAAATTGTTGACTTTGTGCTACACCATCAGCTAACAGCAATTCATAGAGTTGTCCGAACTTCGGCATGGGGAAGCGATGTTCTGCCGGCAATGGTGCAATATAATCTGGGTGGTAAATAATTGGTAATTCCATAAGATTTATTCTGAACCATCATCTCGTGCTAAATATACATAGGAACTATCCAGAATATTAATAACACAAATAACATTCAACATTTCTGGCTTATCTCTTACTTTCACCTACTATAAAATTCAGCATAGTTATTTTACTGATACTATTAATTTAATATATATACACAACAATATTGATTCGGTTTTCACTTAAGTATTAATTGTAAAAATTTGGTAAAGAAAAGAAAATAACTTTGGTCAGTGATATAGTAAAAATGACAAATATAGTCAAATAATCCGAATTAACTGGAAATGAAGAACTCAGGGAAATCTACTATCTCTACTTCCGCATTTGTATCAGCCGCAACCTTATCCCTATTTTTGGGAAATGCCATACCTGCTGTTGCTGCGGATATTACTTTAAACTCAGTTACTGGTAGCTGGACGAATCCAATTGGTGGTACATCACTAAACGGTCTTGATACTAATGAGATTCGCTGGGGTACTCCTGCGGCTGGTGAACAAAGTGGATTTAGGTTTGATAGTGCAGTACCGTCATCTGTCTCTATTAGTACAGAAACCAACTTTTTACTGGGTACATTAACTCACTTTAACTTTCCTACATTTTCTGGTACTTTTATCGATGCTGTAGATTTAGATGTTAGCCTCGACATAGGAAGCACACAAAACTTCAAATACACATTTAATATTGACGAAACATCCAACGGTCTTTTTGTATCAAGCTGTCCGAGCTTTCAGATTAGTAATACACCCTGTGATGACAGGATAACCTTTGGTTCTGGCTTTACTGATCAAACATTCTCCATCGATGGAGAAGAGTTTACTCTACAACTAGCCGGCTTTAGTAGCACTGCTGACGGTTTGAATCCGATTTCTAGTTTAGTTACTGAAGAGAACAGAGCTAGTACTGCATTCTTGGTTGGTCGCATCACAACACCAGTCATCGAAAGACCAGCCAGTACTCCTGAACCTGGAGCGCTGATAGGTTTCTCTCTGTTAGGACTTTATGGGTTCAACCGTCGTCCAAAGTATCAACAGTCTTAATTAAAGGCTAAGAGGTTCAGTTAACTTTCAAACTGCTTCCTTAACCATAAATATACATAAATATTTTTTTTAGCGCTTGCAAGGAATCATTCTTGTAAGCGTCATTTATGCTATCTTGACGGCAGATGAATTAAATTTTGTAACCAAACTTCAACCTCAAAATTAATGATACAGGAATGGATTGTACCAATAGCATTTATTCTGATTGGCTTGCTATCTGGGTTAATTGGTGAGAAAGTTATCTTCAGAAAACTGAGAAAATTTGTTGTTGATACAGATATACCAGGTGGTGAAATAATCTTTCAATCCTTAGACCACATGACCTTTCTGTGGTTTTTGCTAGCAGGGTTTTTCGGTGCAGTTATTTATTCTTCTGTGAATATCAGTGATGATCTTAAAAATCTCCTGCAAAAAATAATTACCATTTTATTTCTCTACACAGTAACCTTAGTTTTAGCTAGGTTAACTGCGGGTTTTGTAAATTTATTTATCCAGAGAACAGAAGGAGTACCCGCATCATTAATTTCTAACCTAGCTAAGATTGCTGTTCTAATTTTAGGAACACTCATTCTGTTGCAAACTGTAGGTGTAGAAGTTACACCCATAGTCACAACTTTAGGGGTTGGTGGTTTAGCCGTAGGTTTGGCGCTGCAAGATACACTAGCAAATTTGTTTTCTGGGTTTTATCTAATTATCTCTAAACAAGTGAGAACAGGAGATTATGTCAAATTAGATGATGTATATGAAGGTTATGTTACAGATATAACTTGGCGAAATACAACTATTAAAGAAATTAGAAATAATATAATTATTGTACCTAATTCTCGGCTAGCATCCGCGATTTTTACTAACTTTCATCTACCAGGAAAGCCAATTACTTTAACAATGGATGTTGGTGTCGGTTACGATAGTGATTTGGAACAAGTGGAAAGAGTGACTGTAGAAGTAGCCAAAGATGTCATGGCAGAAATTGCCCCAGAATTAATAGAGTTTGAGCCTAATATTCGATTTCATACTTTTAATGATTTTAGTATAGATTTTAAATTATATATGCGGGTGAATGAATATTTTGACCAGCGCATTGCTAGGCATTTATTTATTAAGAAATTGCATAAACGCTATCAACAAGAAGGAATCCAAATTCCCTTCCCCATCAGAGATATTTATGTACAGAATAAAGGCAACGAAAGTTCAAGTCTTGATTTAAATTAATATTAATCTGCTAGGTGGATAATGACTGATTCATTAGCATTTATCTGCATCCATCTGCGTTCAATTATTCGGAGAATCTTATTTTATACAGACTCATCTTAGAGGGTGTTTGAAAAGTTTTAGATGAAACTAATAATCTCCAAAAACCTAACCCCCCTTCCCTACCGTGTACACACAAGTGATCTGATCCCCCTAAATCCCCCTTAAAAAGGGGGACTTTGATTCTAATTCCCCCCTTCTCAAGCAGGGCTAGGGGGTATCAAAACGTGATGAGGTAACTTGATAGGACTTGTGTGTACACCGTAGTTGTAGGTTAGGGAGAGGTCGGGAAGAGGTTTGGAGAGTGGTTTATTTATACATTAAAAACTTTTCAAACATCCTCTTAATTTGTTATAAGATTGATGGTAAATACAGACTTATCTAAAATCTTTAATAATATTTCCTCTTGCTTGGACGAAAATTAGCTACTGATTCCACTAAGCCTAACGCAATAAAATTAGTCAGCATGGCTGAACGTCCGTAACTCATCCAAGGTAGGGGAATTCCCGCTACAGGTGCTAAACCAACAGTCATGCCGATGTTAACAACTAACTGAAATACAATCATTGATAAAACACCAATAGCCAATAATGAACCAAAGTTATCTTTGGCTGTTTCAGCTATTCGCAATAGGCGAAAACAAATCAGGCAGAAGACTAATAGTACTACTAAACAACCGACAAAACCAAATTCTTCACCGACGACGGAAAAAATAAAGTCTGTATGTTGTTCGGGGACGAAGTTCAGTTGTGTCATTGGCCCTTTGAATAAACCCCATCCCCAAACTTCACCACCACCAATAGCAATGCGAGATTGATGTTGGTGATACCCCACACCTAGAATGTCGTATCCAGGTTTGAGAAATACAGTCAACCGGTCTTTTTGATAATCTCTTAATATATTGTTCCAGGCAAAAACTCCTAATTCACCACCTAATAAATTGATAGCTGATGCACCAATACCATTGAGGATAAAATACCGCCAGGGGAGAGTTAGGTAACCCAAAATTCCCATAGCGATTACCCAAAGTATTCCTAATATTCCAAAGGATAAAATATTAAATATCTCTATTGGCTGTGACAATGGCCAATTGATGCTAAAAAGAATGGCAGAAATAATCGGCGAAATCAATAGGATTAGCCAAGCTGGGTTAGCATTTGCCCAATACATCATTCCTAAGACGATCGCACCAAAGACTAAGGATGTGGCTAAATCTGGCTGTAAAAAGACTAACGCCCAAGGAAGAGCGGTGATTCCTAAAGTACGGAAGACATCGTTTATATTGGCGGCTGTGCGCTTGTGTAATACAGCTGCTAAGGTGATAATCATGCCGATTTTGGCAAATTCCGAAGGCTGCACGTTGAAGTCACCAATGGTAATCCATCTCTGCGCCCCTTTAGCGCTAGTACCAATGATCATGACGGCAATGAGGCTGAAATTAGTCAGGGCGTATGTTACCCAATGCCATTGAATCAGATGTTCATAACGGGTACGAGCTAAAAACAAGGCTATCACAATGCCGATTCCAGCTACTGTCCAATGCCAGAACCAATCAGCTACTGGTTGCCTTAATTCTGTACTGAGAATCATCAGTCCGCCAAACATACTGATACCAATAGTCAGGCAGAATAGTAGTAAATCTACTTGTTGCCAGGGTTTAACCCAAGATTGCCAGCGAATTTTGGGGAGCCACCGCCACCGTTTTGATAACATTGTGCAATTTTATATTTAAATTTATAGGCTATTGTTAATCTTTCATTCCCAGGCTATTGCCCAGGAATCAGACAAAAACTGAAAATTGATTATGTCAGGGCGGCTACTGATATTTTACCGGCGATGTTAAGTGCGATCGCCTTTAATGCTTTAGCGGAAGGGGAATCAGGATCACCCACAACTATCGGCATACCGCTATCACCGCCCACTCTTGTAGAAATTTCTAGGGGAACGCACCCCAGTAAAGGAACTTCCAACTCAGCTGCTGTCTTGGAACCACCGCCAGAACCAAAGATGTCATACTGCTTATCTGGCATATCTGGGGGAATAAAGTAGCTCATATTTTCCACTATTCCCAAAACTGGGACGTTCATTTGCTGGAACATCCGTAAACCTTTACGTGAATCTAACAAGGCTACAGTTTGGGGTGTGGTAACGATTACTGCCCCTGACATGGGTACAGCTTGGGTTAAAGTTAATTGAGCATCGCCAGTTCCTGGTGGCATATCGACGATTAAATAATCCAATTCCCCCCATTCTACTTGATAAAGAAATTGGCGAATTACACCGTTGAGCATGGGACCCCGCCAAATTACTGGCTGATCTCGGTCAATCAAAAAGCCCATTGAGACTAATTTGACACCGTGATTAAAAGCAGGTTCGAGAATATCACCTTTGTCTGTGGAACGTACCACAATTTCGGCATCAGCTAGCCCCAGCATGGTGGGGTCATTGGGGCCATAAATATCGGCATCCAGTAATCCCACCTTAGCGCCTGTTTGTGCTAAAGCCACAGCTATATTCACCGCAACTGTGCTTTTACCTACACCGCCTTTACCACTGGAAACAGCGAAAATATTTTTTACCCCAGTAATCCCTGTCCGGTCAGGTAAGCTTTTTTGTTGGGGTGTTTCGGCTGTGACATCTACATTTATCTCTGTAACGCCAGGTAGCTTGTTCACAGCTTTTTTACAATCCTCAACAATAAATTCACGTAGGGGACAGGCGGGTGTAGTTAATACTAAAGTGAAACTCACCTTGCCAGCGTCAATTTTGATGTTGCGAATCATATTGAGTTCCACCAAACTCTTGCGGAGTTCTGGGTCTTCTACTGGTCGCAAAACTTCTAAGACTGAGCCGGAATCGAGAACATCGTACATACTTTTTTCACGGTTACTGTCGTAACGAAATTTAAGAAAATTTTATGATCATCTAGTTATGATCTTAACTTTGTTTGGAACGTGGCGATCAGGGAGTAGTGGTCATTAGTCATTCAATTTTAGATTTTAGATTTTAGATTTTAGATTTTGGATTAGACTGCAATCTAAAATTCTTTACTCCCCACACGTCCCACAGTACCGGAACAATAACTGAAAGGAGAGAGGGCTGATAGACTAATTAAACAGGGTCTGGTGTCGATATGAAGATGTTTACATCAAGAAGTACAAAAAAAACTCAGTTAATATACAAGCCTATACGCATTTGAGGGAAAATAGCTTTGGTGATACCCATTAATGGCGTAAATCCTCAGAAGTAAGAAAAAAGTAGATTAGGCAAATATTGCCCACAAATGTTTAAATTAACTAATTTGTGGATTTTTGAAAATTGTAATTTAGGTTCGGGAATCTATGTTAACTAACTCGCAAACGCCAGCTGTAGACGCAGCATCATCGCAGTTTTTGCCACCGACTGATGGTAAGACTAGGGTTCGTCAGTTTATGCAAGGGTTGCAAGATACAATTTCGCAAAACTTGGCGGAACTAGATGGTGTCGGTAAGTTTAACGAAGATGGTTGGGAACGTCCAGAAGGCGGTGGTGGGCGATCGCGTATATTACGTGATGGAGCGATATTTGAACAAGCAGGGGTAGGTTTTTCGGAGGTTTGGGGCGATCGCCTCCCGCCATCTATTTTAGCCCAACGACCAGATGCGGAAGGACACAGCTTTTATGTGACTGGCACTTCGATGGTATTACACCCCCGCAATCCTTATGTGCCGACAGTTCATCTCAATTATCGCTATTTTGAAGCTGGGCCAGTGTGGTGGTTTGGGGGTGGTGTTGATTTAACACCCTATTATCCTTTTGCCGAAGACGCTAAACATTTACATGAAACTCTGAAACAAGCTTGCGACAAGCATAACCCAGAGTATTATCCGGTATTTAAGCGTTGGTGTGATGAATATTTTTACCTAAAGCATCGGAATGAGACACGGGGTGTAGGTGGTCTATTTTTTGATTATCAACACAGCGAAAGTGGTTTTTATGGTGGTACTGACCCCCACGGACCGGCGGCTAAATACAGTGATCAGGTAGGAAAACCAGCACGACGCAGTTGGGAAGAATTATTTGCTTTTGTGCAAGATTGTGGCGCAGCATTTTTACCTGCTTATGTACCAATTGTGAAACGGCGACATGGAATGGAATATGGCGATCGCCAACGGAATTTCCAACTCTATCGGCGCGGTCGGTATGTAGAATTTAACTTGGTTTATGACCGAGGTACACTTTTTGGTCTGCAAACCAACGGACGCACAGAATCTATTTTGATGTCCTTACCTCCCTTGGTGCGTTGGGAATACGGCTATAAGCCAGAACCACAATCTCCAGAAGCCGAGTTGTATGAAACTTTTCTCAAACCTCAAGATTGGGTCAACTGGACAACTAATACTTAAAAATTACTCAGCAATGTTTTGCTGAGTTAAACTACTAAATGTCACCAATGCAACACCACAGGGGCGTAAAGTCAAAGCTCAGGAAATGTCCTCTGCTCCACGCCACTTGCTCATGGGGGAGACCCCCAAGACCGCAGTGGCTCCTCTGCGATCGCAGGAGTTACTGAGAAACCTACATTGTCATGCTGGCAAACAGTGTAGTATATGTCACCAGTAACTTGTTAATTCAAGTACCAGTGGTGGATAATTTTGTGGCTGGTGAGTCAATTTACTAACTGCACAACTAAAAAATTTTTTGGTGATGTGCAGGTCTCAAACAAGCAAAACCTGTTTTTTTTGGCTCACCAATCTCAAACTAACTTTAGACTAGTGCCACGGGGAGGCTTAGTGATTCAAATAGAACAAACAACCTATACAACCCAAGACGACAATACCGTTATTGTCTTAACACCAGCAGGACGTTTAGACATCACCACAGCTTGGCAATTTCGCCTGAAATTACAGGAATGTATTTCCAAACTCAGCCACCATGTTGTAGTCAACCTCGGTCAGGTAAATTTTATTGATAGTTCTGGCCTCACCTCTTTGGTGGCGGGGATGCGTGATGCTGATAAAGTCAAAGGCAGTTTCCGCATCTGTAATGTACACCCAGAAGCAAAACTCGTTTTTGAAGTCACAATGATGGATACAGTCTTTGAAATCTTTGAAACCGAAGAAGAAGCTTTAGAAGGTGTACCTCGTAGCATCGCCAGTTAAATGGTGAGTTCTGAGTGTCAATACTGTTCTCGCTTCGTGTATCTATAAGGCCCTAAAATGGCTCCCCAGGTTGCTTTTCCAGTCTCCGAGTCAATTCCTTTATCGTAGCTGTTAAATTCTCTCGCTGTGGCTTCAAATCCTAAAGCAACTTGCACAATCTGATTTAGATAACTAAAGCAGCAACGACTATTTGGCGGTTGAATAGCAGTAAATTTATAGCTATGGTCAGGGATTGTTTGTTGGTTAACTGTGAGGATGCAGCCTGGTAATAAATCTAATTGATCCACAGTCAATGTTTTCAGCACAGCCGGATTACTTCCTGCACCACGGAAAACACCAGGATCTTTAAACATATAGTACTGTATCTGTAAGGGTGCATCAGCGCCACTCCCAGACATTAAGCGCATAATTCGCTGGCGATAAGGATGCTCTAAATTGACAATATTCGCTTGCTCGGCAAACAAGGTGATACTGTCTTCTGTAAATAGATCAACTGGTCTTTGCCAAAGATGTAGATGCACAAACCAAGCAGGATCGGCTAAAGCTTGTTCTCGATTATCAAATTTTCCAGCTAGGTACTCACCTAGAGCCATTAAACTGGGCGCAAAACTCATAAATATAACTGATCGGAAACCTGAACTTGGCAAACTAGCCTTTAAGCGACAGAATATAATAACGTCGCCCTTAACATTCTTAACATTTTATTTGTGAATAACGTCCGTACTGTCTCAGATACAAAGCGAACTTTTTACTCCCTTCACACTCGCCCCATTAACACAATTTATCGGCGGGTGGTTGAGGAGTTGATGGTAGAAATGCATCTACTATCAGTCAATAGCGGTTTTAGCTACAATCCGATTTATGCTTTGGGAGTTGTCACCAGTTTTGACCGCTTCATGGAAGGCTACTTACCAGAACGGGACAAGGAATCTATTTTCCATGCTCTCTGTCAGGCTGTAGAGCAAGAAGCGCAAGGCTACCGACAGGATGCTGAACGGCTGCAAGCTTTAGCTAAAGACTTACCGGTAAATGATTTAATTGCGTGGTTAAGTCAAACCAGTCATTTAGATCGAGATCCAGATTTACAAGCACAATTGCAGGCGATCGCTAACAATTCTGAATTTAAATATAGCCGCCTATTTGCAGTTGGTTTATTCACATTGTTAGAACAGTCCGCACCTGAATTAGTCAAGGATGAAAAGCAACGCACTGAAGCCTTAAAAACCATTGCAGCTGGGTTACATCTATCAGAGGAAAAACTCAGCAAAGACTTAGAATTATACAGTTCTAATCTGGAAAAGATGGCTCAAGCGCTGATAGTGATGGCGGATATGCTCTCGGCTGATCGCAAAAAACGTGAACAGCGTCAACAAGAAAAAAGTACCCCAGTGACTCCCCCATCTGAATAATTCCTAATTGATATAGCAGGGAACAGGGAACAGGGAACAGGCTTAAAACTCTCTAATTGTCAGGGTTTCATATCTGTTTCTGTCCTAACCTCCTTGGCGGTTGCCATAACTCGTAATTCGTAATTTTTATCGACGGAAAAAACTTGATTTCTTCCATAAACAGATTGAGGAGTTGCAACCTGAATTAATTACGAATTACGAATTACGAACTAGAAATTATTCATACACCCAACAACTTATAAATTAGGCTGTTGATAATGGTTAGAGCAAAAGCCCCCAGTACAGCACTCCAGATCCCGTAACGTAAGCGAAACCCCTCGACTAACCAAGCGGCGACACTAAAACAGACAACGGCAATCATGAATGTGAAAATGCCGGATAACAAATCAAAAGTAAGTAAGTTTGGTACAGTAAAGATCAGGTTTAAAATTGGTCTGACTACTGCTGTAACAATACCCAAAACGACTGCCGAAACCATAGCTTTTTGTGGAGAGTCAACTTCCACTCCTAAAGGCAGCTTACTAATAATCAACAAGCTGATAGATGTTACTACCCAAACAATTAAAAGCGTCACAATATTCATGCCACAACCCTTGAAACGTGAATGGTGATTGGCGCTCAATTACTAAGTTCGACGATAAAGAAATTTTTGCAGCTTAACCAATTATTTGTAAATTAACAGCTATTTTTAGCTTCGGAGAATTTATTTTGGATATCTTTAGGTTTAGCTTTAGCTAAAATACTCCCCTCTCCTGAATCAGGAAAGGGGTTTTGATTAAAGAAAGGGGCGCTCTTAAGGGAATGGCGGTCTTCCCTTATTGATCAACGGCTAGGAGTTGTTGGAGGTGCTACAGGCATTTGAGGCGTAAATTCATTGGGTATAACTGGAGTCATAAAATCAGGATTCACCCCCGGAATTGGTGCGGGTACTCCCCCAGGACTCATGGATGGATTAAATGAGTTGTTGGGTAGTTGAGTCGGGCCGGGTATGATTCCCAAAGATACGCGATCGCCACCTACTTGCCGCATCAAATCTAGTATTTCCACTACATCATTATAAGTTGCAGTTCGTGATGCATTTAACACCAAAATGCCATTAGGGTTGGCTTGAAGATATTGGCTTAAGTTTTGCGCTAACTGATCTCTTTGTACAGGCTCTTTTTCGATGTAAACATTACCGACAGCATCAATAGTCACAATTTGAGTGGCATTCTGTGAAGTCACACCAGTAACTGTACTTGTACTAGCTTTCGGCAAATCAATATTAATTGCCTGTTGTCGCGTAAATTGCAAAGCTGCTAACAAAAAAAACGTCAGGATACAAAAAACGACATCAATTAACGGGAGAATTTGAATTTGTGTTTCTTCAATGGGAGTATGCAAATTAACTTTCATTTTACTATTCCTCCGGCTCTACAGGATCTAAAGAATCAGGTATCTTAGGCGGTTCAGGAGGTTTAGGAAAGGGTTTCTTATCTCGCTGGCGGGGAGGAGGAGTAGCACTTTCTGCTGAAGATTCTTCCTCGATAACTGCGGCAATTTTGTCATAGTTAGGCGGAGACTGACGATATAACAACTCCATTTCATTTCCCGCCTTGCGGAAAATTTTCACTTGGTCAACTACAAAACTTTGAAATAGGCGATAAAACACCAAACTAATAATCGCAACTATCAACCCACTAGCGGTACTGATTAAAGATTCACCAATACCAGTAGTCACACCAGCTGTTGACTCAGTTCCCAAATCGCCAATACGAATTGAACCCAAAGACTGGATCAAACCTAAAACTGTACCCAGCAATCCCAACAGAGGTGAGAGGGCGATGACAGCTTCTAACAGTTTTTCACCCCGACGCATTCCTGCTATTTCGTCTTCAGCAGTGGATTCCAGAGCTAGTCTAAAGGTTTCTGGATCACGCTTCGGGTAGCTTAAGGGAGCATAGAGAAACCTGCCAATAGGCTGATCGCGGGCATTTTTGGCAATATCCGCCGCTACTTCCCAACTATCTTCGGCTGCATTTAATACACGATCCACTATTTCCTTTTCTTGAGTCATGATTCGTAACCAGAACCACAGACGCTCAAAAATCACACTGATAGACAGAACTGATAAAACAAACAGGGGCCACATTGCGGGGCCGCCCTTTTGAAACAAATCTAAAATATCCACTGGTTAGGTTTCCTCCCTCCATTTCTACAGCAACAGTCCCGAAGTATTTTAATTCTCAAGATTAATGCATAATTACCATATTCCAATACAACATCATCGAGCAAATATTGGGCTACAGAGAATCCTTAAGTATCAAAAGTGTTTGATAAGAGAACAGGAAGCAGGCTCGAAACTCACTACTTGTCAGGATTTAATTATCTGTTTGTGTCCTCAGATCATTGGGGGTTGTTATACCTGTTTTTAGACTATATTTATTTTTAGCTGCATTATCTTAGCATTCTGTCAATGTGTCATTTCAATAAATATGGAAGCGAATTTAAAAATGCTAGATTTTGAGCAGTGATTTTTTTAAGCAATTTTCCCATTTAACCACGGTTCCAGTGGAATGTAATATCCAGTTGGGAAAGGTGGCTAAGATTCTAGAGAAAGAATTTCCGCAGTTTTGTCATACTCAATTTTAATGAGGCGATCGCCAATCTCCCTCTACACAGATATCTGCATTAATTTCCGGGGATCTAATACTATTTTCTGATTAATTTAGAGTTTCCCAACTTCCCCAGCTTAAAGCTTTTTGCTGATTAAGGTGCTGAATAAATTCCATAGTAGACTGGTCTGCTGCGGTGGGAGTCTTCAAATCAAACCGAATCGTTTGCAATAGCTGTATATCCCCTTTAGTGAAATAATTACCCACCTGTTGTATTAACCATAACAACCCGCGATTTAAAACCCATCCTAAAAATCCCCGACGTTTAGGAGTCACTAAAATTGTCTGTCCCTCCGCTTTCCCTCCTTCTAGGATGCGGAATGCAAAGATAATGTAAAACCGCAGACAATCTGGCCCTAGTGTCGCAGTGCCACTGCTACCATACCAATAGCACATATTATAAGTAATTTCTTTGGGGTATAGAGGACGAATCAACCGGATTAACCAAGAATCATCCCCTCCCCTTGTAGTGTTACTGAAGCTAATAGCATGGGAGTTGAGGTTTTGGGAATCAAAGACAATTTCCAAAGGTAAATTGTGTACTGTATTAAAGTGGTGAGCGTCAATAGCATTAATCAGCAACACATGGGGATGGCAGTTTTTGACAAACTTCCTACCTAATCTATAATCGCAATCGATCTGTTGTAGTTCCGGTTCAAAGGGTAATGAATTGGGCTTTTCATCTCCTACCCAAACCCAAATCATCCCGTAGTGTTCCGCCGTAGCCCAAGTTTTAATACATACAGGTAAGGGTTTTCCGAGGGCGGGAACATCTACACAAGTACCGCGATTGTCATATTTCCAGTTGTGAAAAAAGCAGCGAATACTATCACCCTCTACCTTCCCCTCGGCTAAATGAGCGCCCATGTGAGGACAATAAGCATCCATCGCCACAACTTCACCGCTAATACCCCGATAAATTGCCAGATTTTTACCCAGCAGCGTTACAGCTTTTACCTTCCCTACTTTTAATTTTTTCGATGGTAACGCCCAGTACCATCCCTCGACAAATTGTGTCGGATTGTTAAAGTTTGAATATGGGCTGTGAGAAAACATAAAAGTTAAAAGAGATCGTTTTAATTATCAGTTGTTCAGATTCTTAAAAGGTCTGTAAGATTAACATAGTATTTGCAGAAATGTCACCTTAGAGGGTAGGGCGGTTATTCCTACCGGGAACTTCTAACATAATTTGTCAAAATTAATTATGTGGTAACCGCGCAGGAGGTGAGGACACAAACAGATGATTAAATCCTCACAATTAGCCTGTTTTCTGCGATGCACTGAGCTTGTCGAAGTGTTCCCCTTTCCTTGTTCCCTTCTATAAATAGAGAGTCAAAACATGAAATTTCCCATCCCATTGTACACTTGGTATCGTAATTTGCTTCGTAATCCCATGTACCGTTGGTGGGTAATTTTAGGAACACTTGTTTATATTCTCAGCCCTATAGATATTTTTCCTGACTTTATACCCATTTTTGGTCAAATTGATGACGTTTTACTGTTGTCTGTGCTTTTTTCTGAGGTTTCTGCTTTAGTGATGAATGCTTGGAAGACGAATAAGGGTTCTGATGAACCTAGCGCCGAAACTGTTGATGTTGACGCGGTGTCTGTTGAGTAGGAGTTTAAACGCAAAGTTACGCGGAGGTACGCTGATAAGGTAGTTGCATATTGTCTGCGCTATTTTGTGGGAATTTGGGTTTCGATTTCTTGGACAAATTCTGTTAAGAATCTAAAGGCTTTTAAGATATAATCCACTGTATCTTGTGGTGAGGTGTTGTAAAAGGAGTTCCAGGCTGAGGCTTTATCTTCATCGTAGCGATCGCCTCTTTCGGGATTTTGTTCTAACCATGCTAATCGCACTGCGTGACCAATTAATACATCTAAAACTATATACTCTTCTATTTGTAAGCTGGGATTATTGGCGACTATTGTTGCTAATTCCATTAAGGCTTCAATATTGACTTTGCGGTATTCTGGCGCTTCGATTTTATTCAGTAAATGCTCAATTCTCAAGGCAAAGTTCTTTTCCCCAGGGGTCATCTCGGCTAAAATCAATTCACTGTCTAAACGATTGCGGCGCTCTAGTTTATCGCCAATGACAATCCCTTTACAATGTTTCATTAATAGCCAAACCTGCTGGAAAAATTCCTTGGGAACTCGGTTTAATGCTCCTTCTGCTTGACGAAATCTCCGCCAACCACCTTGAGGTGCTGTAGTTTCTTCTGTTTCTGTCGATCGCACTACCCAAGCAATATCAGTTTCTTTTTGCTTGACGTGTAGAGATTCCTGCTGGCGTAATAATTTACTTATACCTGTGTAACCTGTTAAGACTTGATGTAAGCGGATTTTCACTTCCAAGGGTGAAAGTTCCATCAACCGTTCATAGGCTTCATCTTGAGTTACACCCAACTCTTGGGCTAATTCACTGGTAATTAATAAGATCAGATAGCCAACTCTTAGGGTGAGTAACCCTTGAAATAGTTCTGGTTCCGATCGCATTAATACACCCAGATAGATGATAATTTCTTGAGTGAGGACGCGATCGCGGATATCTTCACGACAAAAATTATTAATTTTCTCCGTAATTTCCCCGTGAGGCATCGGCACAGAAATCAGTGATGATTTACTATAAGCTCTACCCACAGCAATTTGCTTACCCCGCACCAAAATACTCGTGACTGTATCTGATAAGCTGATATCAATCATTTGTCTTAATCCAGCAGCGCGACGTACCACCGCCCAGATACCTAAATCTCCTGCTTTGGTGTAGACTTCATCCAGTAAATCAGCAGCTGTCACCGGATGTTGTGGGCCACCAAAACCAGTATCAAATGTTAGTCCTTCTAAACGAATTAAAGTTTGTAATAACTCGATTTGTTCGTAGAGATTTTCCGATGACCGCAAGGAAGAAAGCAACAAACCCAAGTTAGTTTCGCATTCCATTTGGAATTCTTGGGTATTTCCTAAACGCCAGTTTCCTCCCGGATGATAAGCCAAGTAATAGCAACGTGGTCCCGCATTTTGCATGGGTGATTGGGAGAAGTCGCCATCTTGAAGAAAATCAATCCTTTGCATTCCAGATGTCAGCATCAGTTGATTCAGTCTGCCCAATTTTACAGCGACACCGTTACATACACCATCTTTAAATTCCTGCATCAGTTCTAATAAAGCCTCAGAACCGATTTCTAACATGGTGTGGGTTAGCATTAAAGTCAGGGTGGGACGACCTAAATCAATCCAATAATCCTGAATATAAGCGAGTTCACTTCTAATTTGATCTATAAGAAATTGATAGTCTAGAGTTAAATAAAACTGTTGCGAATCCAAAAATGAAGGTAAAAATACAATGGTTTCGCCATGAATCCGAAAAAATCGAGATGTGGTTAAACTCCGCAACCTCCTCACCGGGCGACCAGTTAAACCTAGTTTATCGTTACGTCCAATTTGGGTGTAAATAGTGGAAAGTTCGTCGGCTTTTCTGACTTGAATTGGTTGTACTTGCTTGGGTGTTTGAGTTTCAATTCCATGTACTTTGAGTTTAGTTTGTAAGTCCTCATCCTCAGCTAATAAGGCAATTTGGACTAAAGGCTCGCGTTTTTTACCTATACATAAATGTCTACCTAATGGGTCGATATCCCCAACGGCTAGTAAACCTTCATTTAATAGTTGACCGAGAAAGTATAAACTTTGCGCCCAAACTAAAGGGATATTTTCGTTAGGTAATCGCTTTTGACTTTGGGGGTTTAATCTTTCTGCTTCTACGTTTTCGGCGGGGACGTAATAAAGTTCTGGTAATAAACCCACGCCATCAATTTCAATGAGTAATGATTCTAAACGTTCTTGATAATCTTTAATTTGCTGGCTATCACCACGAAATAAACCATCTAAGAATAAGTAAGTGAAAAATAACGGCCATTCACATTCAATATTCTCAAATTGTTTGAGTTCCCAAGGTTCGTAGTGTAGGCGTTTGCTATCTTCTAAAACTGTTTGGTGTCCATCACGCAGGAAGCGTTTGCAACCATATTTTCCTTGGAGTTTGTGGATAATATCATTAAATGTGCGATCGCGTAATTGCACATCTTCGATAGCAAAAGCCGGATAACTAATAATACTTAACAACGCGCCATCAATTTCTTTAGAAGCCGATTCTCTGGGTAATAATGATTCTAAGGTAATGCGGGCGCGGGCGATTTCATCCGGGAGAACATGAATTACTGATGCTTGACTACCACGTACACCAAATAAATCTAGTCCATTGATAGCTTCTAAAGCTGCTTTCGCCATACCGACGGAACTAGCATTTAATTCAGCACTACCATGATTAATTTTATTACCCCGTTCCCAAATGCCGTAATCTGGTGTGCGGTAAGCGCGTCCAATATAGTAAACTAAGTTTTGGATAAAATTGACTTCATCCAGAGTATAAATAATTTGCAAACCTGAAGCTGTCATCTGTGCCAACATCAGTAAAAATATAGATGTGGCATCAATTTGTAAATGTCCCCACTCATCATCACCTACTACGATGTCGGCTGTAGCGGTGTTGTATTTGGCGTGTAAACCATCCAGGGGTGATTGAGTATGTTTAAATTTTTCTACTTTCTGGGATTGACGCAACATCGCAAATAGTAACCCCCGCATCAGCTTAATGACGCTATGTTCCAGTTCATAAGTGCGTCCCTGATCTTCGTCAATTTTGCGGTATGCGAGGGCTAAACCCCAAACGCCCAAAATGCTGTAAACATTATCTCTTACCCAAGCATCTGTATAATCACCGTGGGCGGTTATTGCTGTACTCGCGGGAAGTAAACCAGTAATGGGATTTTGACGCGCTAGGATGATTGTTTTGATTTGCTGGTAGTAAACTTCTAATCGAGCCGGCAATGTGGTGACTGTTTTCATGATTTTATTGAGGGAAACCTGGTAAAACGAGAATCTGTGGTTTTGAATTATATGGGTTTAGAGACTTTCTCATAAAATAACCACCAAAAGCGCACAGAATATATCTCTTTCTCATTTCTCTGTACCTCTGTGGTGGAGCTTCCAGCACGCTACGCGAACGTTTATTTCCGTTCAATCTCTGCGCCAAAGGAAGAATTTAAGTTTTAAAGTAGTAATAGTATCTTATACCAATTTAATATACTTGATCATGGCTGCCAATATCAATCAATCAGGACTTACGCAACAATTGCCAAAAATCTTGATTTATCGTTCGCGTAGCGTGCGCGAAGCGCATACCGCCAAGCCGCCAAGAACGCCAAGAAAACGTAGATTATGCGTAAGTCCTATCAATAAAATAACCATTTCTAACAACTGCTTATCTTCAGATAAATTAAAGATAATTCTACAATCATAAGCAACAGAACAAGACCACAAGCCGGCTAAATTTCCTGTTAATTTATGGGACTTTAGAGAAGGCGTAAATGGATCATCTGCCAAAAGCCTTAATGCTTTAACAATTTGATTCTTTAATGTGGGTTTTTTCTTGATTATCTTTCTAAAAGACCGCTTAAATCCACTACTCCAGACAACTTCCATCATCATTTCCTAGTAAATCAGCAATCAAATCATCAACACTTCCCCTCTTTGCTGTGCCATCATTAAAAGCCTGGATAAGTTCCTGTGCATTAGCCAAAATTTCAACCCGCCGATTCTCAATTCTCTGCTTGTGAAGAAACTCAAATAAATAGTCTTGGTCTTTGGTAGGCAAATTTTCAATGGAATTAATAATTTCTTGCAAAGTCATCATAGAACCTCCTCATCAAGTAAATTCTTTCTTTGCTAACTCTATTTTAATCTCTCAATAAAAATAGTAATTTCATAACAAAGAAGGCATATCCTCAGTAATATGGCATGAGTTCTTAGATGTTTGATGAAATATGGATATTTCAGAACCTTTGTGAGAAAAAATGAGCAATTTTCAGAGATATTGAAGTTTTAAATTTTGAATAGTTTATTCCGGGTATTCGTGAGATACAAAGGGTATTGCCACTATTTCACCTTGAGTTTCTCCGACTTGCACTTTTAAACCCACACCACCTGCTTTGCTGCGAATGTAACCTAGTCCAAAGTGACCGTTTGTAGTTTCAGTATAACTGGTTAGTTTACCAATTTTTTCATCTCCAATGGCGATCGCACTGCCAACTTCTACTGCTGCGTTGAGGCGGATACCCCAGAGGTATTGTTTTACACCTTTATATGTATTTAACCGGGCGATGGTTTCTTGACCGATATAGCAACCTTTATTAAAGGAAATCGTTTGCCATAATCCCACTTCTAGGGGGTTGTAATCATCTGTGAGTTCTGCATCTGGGGCTGGTCTTCCTTGTAAAATTCGTAAGGTTTCCCAGGCGCGATCGCTCAATTCTACCGCCCCTAGTGCTAAAATCTTTTGCCATAGTTGCTCTTTCTGTGCAGTGGGTAAAATCAGTGTATATCCTGGTGCAGCCAAGCCACTACCTACAGCCACTATTACCCCATCCACAAGTTGATGATCACCATAGGATTTACCAATAATTTCCCCAGCCCCCAGATGTTCTATAATGGCATCACTTTCTGGTCCGATGAGGCTAAAGGTTGATGTTTCCTCTGTGACATCTTTTAGTTCCACTTTGTCAGCAAAAAAGATATATTTATCCAGCCATTGGAACAGAGATTCCCGACGACTAGGGGAAGTTAGCAATAGGACTGCATCCTCTAAAATGTAAGCACTAACTAGATCAATGGTGCGGGCGGTGGATGAAACCATTACGGTATCACAGCCCTGTCCTGGTTTGAGGCTTTGAAAATCGTTAGTGCTTTGATTGTGTAAAAATCGCAGACGGTCATCATTAGAAACACGGATACGTCCCCAGTGGGAGCGATCGCAGATAGCAACTTTTGTGATTGCGGCTTGGATAGCTGCTGCATCTTGAGCGTTGGTTGCAGATATTGGCATGGTGTGAAGAGTTGCCCTATTTTCAAATTATTGATCACCTCAAAAATCTTACCAAATAAATTACAGTCCCGTATTTTTTCTGACAAACACCGCCCGATATACAGGTTCACCTTTGTTTTGAGTCCCTATTTCCCTTTCTGTCGCCACTGGTAGAGGGTTTTCTGTTAACCATTCTCCTGTACCAAGTTGCTCAAAATCCGGATTTTCGGCAAAGCGCGATCGCATTTCAGCCGCGACAAACTCCACATCCGATTGCAGAAACACGATTCCCCCCACCGCCAGATAACTAGCTAATTCCGTGACTAATTCTGGTTGTACCACTCGGCGTTTAGCATGGCGGTTTTTAAACCAAGGATCTGGAAATTGAATACTGACCCGTTGTAAAGTTCCTGGAGGTAAAGAAGACAACAAGGACTGCAAGGAATTATTCACATTGCAAAATAAATAATGGAGATTTGTTAAACCCAACTCACTGCGTACCTGATTCGCGTCCACTACCAAGGGTTCTCGAATTTCCAAACCCAGAAAATTCCAGTCAGTTTCTATCTCCGCCATTTTCAACAAAAACCTCCCCCTAGCGCAGCCAATATCTAGATGTAGTGGTTGATTTGGCTGGGGATAAACTTTTTCCCATTCTAGGGCATTTGCTGGCGTTTGATACTTTTTCGCCAGTGGATTTACGTGTTGACGGACTCGGACTAATGGCAAAATTAATACTTCTCCTCGCTTTGATTCTATAAGTACGGGATTTTAACGCAACCGTCCAGGAGGTGAGGAGAGCAATGATTCAACCTTCACAATTAGGGCGAGCCTGATCCCTTTACTAGCATAGATTAATCTTGATACCTTTAGCTGATTCAGGATGATGTTTTTCCCTGGAATTATTCACGAAGTTATTCCGGAGTACCATTTGTCAAAAGTCTGATAAATAAATAATCTTGACTGTACTGATGTAATTGGAGATCCTCTGGTTTAAGCAAGGGTTATACTTTTAATAAAAGCGCTTTTTCAAATTCTTTCTAACATTATCCTATAAATCAATGGTTTTAAATTTTCGTTTTGCCGTAGTTAGTGACTTACATATTACCCTTCCCCATACTATCTGGGATCATCCTAGCCGGTTTCATCTGGTGGAAGTGAGTATCCCCGCTTTTGAAAGTGTAATAGAACATTTAACACAACTTAATTTAGATTTTCTGTTGCTTCCAGGAGACTTAACTCAGCACAGCGAACCGGAAAATCATCTGTGGTTACAATCACGATTAGCCAAGCTACCTTTTCCTACCTATGTTATTCCTGGTAATCATGATGTTCCTGTGCTAGAAGCTAATGAGCAATCAATTGGTTTTGCCGATTTTCCGAAATATTACCGCAAGTTTGGCTACGAAAATCCCCAGAAACTTTACTATACACATCAATTGTTGCCGGGGGTGCGGTTAATTAGTCTCAATTCTAACTTTTTTAATGCAGAGGGTGAATTAGTAGGGCGTTTAGATCCTGCACAACTCAGATGGTTGGAGGAGGTATTAGCCGCCGCAGATGAGGAGTTAGTATTGGTGATGGTACATCATAATGTGGTGGAGCATTTGCCAGAACAATCGCGCCATCCCATAGGTAAGCGCTATATTTTAGAAAATTCTGCGGAATTGTTAGATATATTGCGGCGTTATGGTGTGAAATTGGTATTTACAGGACATTTACACATTCAGGATATTGCTTCCTCCCAAGGTGTTTATGACATTACTACTGGTTCTTTAGTTAGTTATCCTCACCCTTATCGAGTGTTGGAGTTTCAACAGGATAATTACGGCAGACAGTGGTTACAAATTTTATCCCATCGTGTAGCAACAGTACCTGATTTCCCTAATTTGCAGGATTCCTCACGCCAATGGATGGGCGATCGCTCTTTGCCTTTGTTAGTTAAATTATTAACTCAGTACCCTTTAAATCTACCATTGATAGAGGCTAAGAAATTAGCTCCTAGTCTGCGAGATTTTTGGGCAAATATTGCCGATGGTGATGGTTTATTGGATTATCCTGAATTTCCCCCAGCCGTGCGTGAGTATATCCAGACCTATGGTGCGATCGCCAAGGGGATTCCCACCCTCATTGATAATAACAGCACTCTCTTATTAGGTTAGTGAAAATACTGAGCTTGTAATTCAATCAGCAGTCAATTGGCGACAAATGCCGAAAACTGAAGTATAGCCATGTACAAAGGTACTCCCACTCACAGGGCCGATTTCGCCATTACAGAAAAAACCAGCTATGGGTACATCGTGAATGTAACGCCGGAATAACTCCGAATCAAAATTGGACTTACCGTAAAGACCTTGACCACGACCGACACAGGAAAACATCAAAGCAGCAGTTGCAGAAGGTTGGGAAAGTTGTTGCTGCTGATACCTTTCTAGGAGTAATTCTAGGTCTTCGGCCGAAGCTTCCGCATCACGCAGTTGGAATTGTAGACGTTGACCAGGACGAATAATATCACCAATGGCGATCGCCCCCACAGAAGGATCTACCCCCAAGATGCTGCGAATCAAAAAATCTCCCTGCTGTAACGAAAGTTTAAATTGATCCATAACTATCCCCACAAACAGAGACTGCTGTGCTAGCACCCGCTCTTTTTCACTCAGGCTACTAATCAAATCTCGTAACACCACTAGCGGCACTTTTTCATCTAGTTCCAAAATGATATTACGTTCCGCTTTTGTCACTTGCATCGGCTCCCCAATCGGTCTGCATCCTTGAGCCACAATAGTTTCTAAAACAACATTCCCACTCAATGCTAACCCTACCGTTCCCTGACGATATAAGCCTGGTTGCACTCCCTGAGACTCATCATGACAAAACAGAGCTATCTGACTGCTTGAACCCCCAGAACTAGCCTGACCGCCAATAGTTACAGAACCAGGATAAGCAAAATCCAACCCCTGCAATAAATCATTAATCCTGGAAGAAAACGCACTAGATAGCAAAATAAATTGCGTCCCTGGAGATGGTTCCACACCAATCACATCTATCCAAGCATCTGGTGAACTATCCAAATCAGGTAATTCCTCTGCCATCAGATGGAAAACTTGCAGATTCACCCCCGGTAAATGACCCAGTGTCAGGCTAATAGCAGGTTCTGACTCCAATTCTTGAGGTTCCCCACTAGCTGTAGTCCCAATTACCCCCACACCACTACAGCCAATCATTATAGGTACTGAAAGTTTTTCTGCTAGCAAAGGTAAAAGCCGAGAATACTCACTTGCAAAAGCAGAAGAAATAAATACCAGCCCTAAATCCGCAGGTGCTGCTAACGACGACACAGCCTGTTCTACTACATCTGTAACAGCTGCTTCTAAAGAAGGACGGGTTGATAGGGCATTCGCCCACTGCATTTGCTCTGCCATGAATTTCCGGCTGATTTTTTCTTAGTTTAGCTTTTCCGCCCCAAGCCTCCCACTGAAACGATACTCCGTTCAGTGGTGAGTAGTTTTGATTTTTGTCTACTTATTGTTGTCATTTTCATGCCATCATAGCCATAGCTGTGGAGAGAAAACAAGTGAGTAGTATTTGATTGTTGCCCCTACTACATACACTAAATGTATTGTATGATTATACTTTCATAGTACGGATACTACAAAATCTTTCACATTAAATAATCAATAAGCTAAAATACTCAATGTAACAGCTAAGTGGTTAGAATGGTTAACGATAGAACAAAAAGATGCCATTCTTAGAGTTTTTCTATACTGGTACGGAAACCACACAAAGAGATTAAATTATGAGCGATACCAAAGAACAAATCCAAGAAACAATTGAGTCAGAAGTAGAGCAAGCTCGTGCTGTCTGTGACATTTCAGGTAAAGACTCTGCTGAGTGTGCGGCGGCTTGGGATGCAGTAGAAGAACTGCAAGCTGAAGCCTCCCACCAGCGTAATAAGAAGCCAAAAAATTCCCTAGAACAGTACTGTGATGATAACCCAGAAGCAGTAGAGTGCCGTGTTTACGAAGACTAAAAAGTAAGTCGGTAAGTTTATTTTTGCCGCATCAGCAAGCAACTAGAATCTACTTACTGATATCTTGTACCTTAGTGCAAACCCTAGATCAAATGGGTAAGTCTTAAAGATTTCTATTGGGGGTCTATAGATCCTCAAGATGAAATCCCCAAGACGATGAAAATCGGTTTTTTTGAACTTACTAGGTCATAATTTTCTGGCAAGTTCCTTAAATCTCTCGATTGTGCTGTAGGCTAATCCAAGATATTTAAGTTCAAGATGTGTCGGTTGCTTGTTTTTTTACTAGAAATTAAGCAAATCTGAAGATAACTGATTAAAATTTATTATTACTAATCTCAGAAAAAATTATGAATGAAGTTTGGTTTCGCCAGTTTGTCTGGATTGACTATCGACTGGCACTGTTATTTTTAGTATTTATACCTCTAGTTCTGCTAATTTGGGCATTTGTGCAAAAAGCCGAAGGAATGCAACGCCTATTAACTATTTACTGGCGAGTATCAAGTCTGCTCGCAATCACGATTTATTTAATGATTGCTCAGTACCCAGTCGGCTTTATCTCAGCCTGGATGGGACGTATCCTGATTCCCATTTCACTGTGGTTTTGGGTGGATATCAATGATGAAATTGATTATCAAGCAAATACCCCTTTGAAACTAGTTTTTACCTCTTGGCGTTGGGGTGTCAGTGTTTATTCTATTTTAGGTGCAATAGCTCTGGTTCCTTTTTTGGGGTGTGGTGTTTCCGAAACCGCCTTCAAATCTCCTTATTGTCAAGTTTGGCTACAAGCACCGTTACTCTTTAAACAATATTTTCATTACAATAGCACACCGACTTTTCTGGGCTTTCTGGGTATAGTTAGTTTAATAATTTATATAGTTTACTTAACTTACTTTGTCCTGGTGAAGCTTGCTAAACAGGGACGTTCGGCTGCACCACAGTAGTAAAAATGAATCATTCCATTGGTAAGCGCTTGGAACAATACACCTCCAAACGCCCACAAGAAGTATTATTGGTAACAGTGCAAATTGCTGATAAGCAAGATAAAGTTGCCATTTTCAAAGGTTTCTCTAGTTCCTTGATGCGTTCAACTGCATTTGACCCAGATGTACAAGTCATCCCCGATGAAGCCATAATTCTGAGTGTGGATCGGATAAGAAGTCCTTATAATCCTGAATCTCCCGACTATATTCAAACAGCAATTTCTGGGGAAGCTATGGAAGTTTTACTCTCGGAAGTTGGTGTTTAATGGTCATTAGTCATTAGTCATTAGAGATTGGGAAGTAATAATCTTACCAAAAAATTGGGTTGAAAGCCCCGTCGTTCTACGACGGCTTTTAATTGGTTAATGCGCTAAGATGCTGCTATAGTAGTTGTAGTGGAAAGGTAATCAACCACTTAAAAAACCTAGCTGTCGAAAGACACAATACTGAACCTTGATAATTGAATCTATGCTGTTCTACTGCATTATTCTAGTTTCCTCCTAGCAGTGGGTAAAAGATTCATAGGGGCTAGACGAATCAGAATTTTAAAACAAATTGTTTCAAACCAAACAGGACTTGCTAATGCAAATAGGGTAGGGCATACCCGAATTAACGCTTGGGGAGAATCCCACCTCTGGTTTAGATGACGCAAGGACTCTAGATTAAGTGGTTTCGTTGAACCAAGAATCCCCGGCGATTTATCGCGGGGAGTGTCAAACTCCTCACACCTCCGACACTCCCCACACTCCCCACACCTCCCACACCTCCCACACTCCCTCATGTCCCGTTCTGGATACACTCTCCCAGTTTTTGCCTGTGCTGCGGCTATGGCGGCTTTACACTGGTTACGCCTTCGTCAACCTCTCACGTCTGTTTCACTAGACTTGATTTCACCAGCACAAATCGCAGAAATCCCCATTGAACAGGTAGCAGGACTATCTGAAAATATGGCTTTGGCAATTACCCGTAGTGAACCGGGTGATAATCTAGATTTGACGAGAAATACTCCGATTTGGGCGGTTGTGGAATGGCGGAAAGGAGATGGGGAACGGGTGATTATTCAAGGTGGGGAAGGTATTGGTAAACAGCTAAATGCTGGAAATCAACCGGCGATTTATGCTTATGCTCACAGGCTCATACAAGAAAATCTCTGTCGGATGTTAGCGCCTGATGAGAAGATTACGGTGAATATTATTTTACCTGAAGGGCGATCGCTTGCTGTTCGCACCTCTAATTCCGCTTTTGGTGTGGTGGAAGGACTTTCGCTGTTAGGAACGACTGGGATTTCTCAACCTTTAAGTACACCAGATCAATTAGCTACTTTTCGCAGAGAATTACAAGACAAAGCCAGTCGGTTTGAAACTTTGGTATTTTGCATTGGCGAAAATGGTCTAGATTTGGCGCGAAAACTCGGTATTAATCCCGAACAACTGGTAAAAACGGCTAACTGGCTCGGACCATTGTTAGTGGAGGCTGATTTATTGGGGGTTAAAGAAATCTTATTATTTGGCTATCACGGTAAATTGATCAAATTAGCCGGGGGGATTTTCCATACTCACCATCATTTGGCTGATGGTCGTCGGGAGGTTTTAGCAACCCATTGCGCTTTATTGGGTTTGAAGTCAGAAGATATACAAGCTGTATTTGATAGTCCCACAGCTGAAGCAGCTTTAACATATTTAAGGGATTTAGATGCTGCTACAGGTAGTGATTGGGTAAATCAGGTTTATAGTGCGATCGCCCAAGCTATTGATACACGTTCTTTAGAATACATTCAAAGCCATAGCAATAGAGGTAAAGATACCACTGTTTGCGGCTCAATTCTCTTCGACCGCGATCGCCAAATTATCGTCAAGAGCAAAATCGGTTGTATCTTCAGCGAAAAATTGTGTTAATTTATTATGAATAATCATAAATAATCCAAATAAATATTTTTCTCAGTACTCAATCTCAGTTAAGTCATTCTTTTTAACACCATGCCATAAACATAGGCTAAGAAACGCTT
The DNA here is from genome assembly GCF_034931085.1 of Nodularia harveyana UHCC-0300. NCBI lineage: Bacteria > Bacillati > Cyanobacteriota > Cyanophyceae > Nostocales > Nodulariaceae > Nodularia > Nodularia harveyana. The sequence goes on from NZ_JAYGHG010000003.1 coordinate 143,742, forward strand.
TCTACCTAGTGTTTGTGAGCAATCCACTCAACTATCTACCAGCTAAACCAGGCGGTAAGCCGTATCTAGTTTAGACCACAGATCAACCATCTACCTTACATCTACAACCCCCCATCATGAATACATCGGTGACTCTACAGACCGAACAAGGGTCTCAAATAGATAATTTGGGGCTACTAGATCGACAAATCATTGTCATTTTAGACTTCGGTTCACAATATTCAGAACTCATTGCCCGTCGGATCAGAGAAACTCAAGTATACTCAGAAGTTCTCTCCTATCGCACCACATCTGAGCAGTTACGCCAGCTAAATCCCAAAGGCATCATTCTCTCTGGTGGCCCCAACTCAGTTTATGCTGATTACGCTCCTCACTGTGACCCAGAAATCTGGAATTTAGGCATACCCGTTTTAGGTGTTTGCTACGGAATGCAGTTGATGGTTAAGCAACTTGATGGGGAAGTGGAAAAAGCCGAACGCGGTGAATATGGCAAAGCATCATTATATATAAATGACCCCACAGACTTGCTAACTAACGTCGAAGATGGCACCACCATGTGGATGAGTCACGGAGATTCAGTCACCAAAATGCCACCAGGATTTGAATTATTAGCCCACACAGATAATACACCCTGTGCCGCCATTGCCGACCACGAGAAGAAACTTTATGGAGTACAGTTCCATCCCGAAGTAGTCCATTCTCTCGGCGGTTTACCATTAATCCGTAACTTTGTTTATCATATCTGCGATTGTGAACCCACCTGGACAACCGAGGCGTTTGTAGAAGAATCAATTCGGGAAATTCGCGCCAGAGTTGGAGATAAGCGGGTACTGTTAGCTTTATCTGGGGGTGTAGATTCTTCCACCCTGGCCTTTTTACTGTACAAAGCCATTGGGGAGCAGTTAACCTGTGTGTTTATTGACCAAGGCTTTATGCGGAAATTAGAGCCAGAAAGGTTACTGAAGCTATTTAAAGAACAGTTTCATATTCCTGTAGAGTATGTCATGGCGCGCGATCGCTTCCTGAATATGATTGAAGGAGTCACAGATCCCGAAGAAAAACGCCGCCGTATCGGACATGAATTTATTCAGGTATTTGAAGAAACATCCAAACGCCTGGGACACTTTGACTACTTAGCACAAGGTACACTCTATCCCGATGTCATCGAATCTGCTGATACCAACGTCGATCCCCAAACAGGCGAACGGGTAGCAGTCAAAATCAAAAGTCATCATAACGTTGGTGGTTTACCCAAAGACCTGCGGTTTAAACTAGTGGAACCATTGCGGAAACTGTTTAAAGATGAAGTCCGTAAAGTCGGGCGTGCGATCGGTTTACCAGAAGAAATAGTCCAACGCCAACCCTTCCCCGGCCCCGGTTTAGCCATTCGCATCTTAGGGGAAGTCACCGCCGAACGGTTGAACATTTTACGTGATGCTGATTTAATAGTCCGCCAAGAAATTAACAAACGTGGTTTATATCACGAAGTTTGGCAAGCATTCGCCGTATTATTACCCGTTCGCAGTGTCGGCGTAATGGGCGACAAACGTACCTATGCTTACCCCATTGTCCTGCGTATAGTCACCAGTGAAGACGGTATGACTGCTGACTGGGCGCGGATACCTTACGATGTTTTGGAAGATATTTCCAACCGCATTGTCAATGAAGTCAAAGGTGTGAACCGTGTGGTTTATGATATTACCTCTAAGCCTCCTGGAACCATAGAATGGGAATAATTTTTCCCTAATTTAATCAACCATAGATGGACACAGATAATTTATCAGTGTCCATTTTTTCTGTTATTCTCCACTTTTCCGTTTCCCTAAAAGCCACCGTAGGGTGGGTATAGCCCTGGGGTCATACGACAGCGTAACCCACCAAAACCCTGTCATCTTAATTTTTATTCAATCTCATTAATCCAGTTTTGAATAGCACTGAGTAAATTTGACTGATTTTGTGGAAAACCTTTCAATGGTGCATCTAATGGTTGGTCAGTGATAAAAGCAATATCTAACACATCTGTTAGATTCTTACAGAAAGTCACAATTTCTTGATTTGGTTCGCAGTTCTTGATAATTAAAGCTAGTTTTTCTGTTTGCAGACGGTTTGTAATTTCGGGAATAATTCGTTTTAGTTGAGGTGCGTTGTTGACTGAGGGAATTTCTGTAAGTTTGGTAAAAGCGGTGAAATAAATTTGGTTACAGATTTCTTGAGATATGGCGCTGATATCTGTTTCGCCTTGGAGTGTTTGGAGGTTGAGAATAAGGGGATAGGTTTTATCTGTGGGTTGGAGTTGAGTCAGGAGGGAATCAGTATCTGTAAATTGGCTTTCTAAATTTTTAATTGGGGATAGTTCACCATGCCAAGCGCGGTAAAATTCGGGATAAGTCATATTTTCGGCGCAGCAAACAAGAAATTCTCTACAAATTTCATAAGCTATTGAACTGGTTGGTCGATTATCTTGAATGAATTTTTGCTCTCCCTCAAAACCATTCATAGATGAATTTTTTGGATTTTGTTTCTTCTTTTGATCCCGCCATTGCGATAAGATTTTTTGCCATTTTTTATCTTCTTCAAACCATCTAGAGAAATGTTGATAACAACTAGCAAAATTCTCTTTAAATATTTCCTTAACAAAGGGTATATAACTATTGGCATTTTTGAGCAATACTTCCCGTTTACCTCTGTGAATTTTAGAAAAAGATGTAACACTTATTATTTGAATATTATCGGGAAAATTCAATGTCCACAAAAACCAAAAATTATCCGTTGATTTATTAACTATCACTATTTCATCACCAGATAATTTGAGCAAAGCATCTATATTCTCTTCTAAAGAATCCAAAAGACACTCTAAGCCAAAGTCCAAATATTTAGAACCACAAATCAAATATAATAAACTTTGTAAAGCAGTTGAATTACTAGAGTCTAGTTTTAATAAATTAGAAGCAATCTCTACTGCAAACTTCTGAGACAAATCACTAGGGGTTACACTACACGAAAAATCTAGAATTTCATCTCTCATCTCAATAAGCAATTTTTCTAAGGTATTAATGACCGTTTGATTACCTCTTTCAATCCTACCCAATGTATAAGCTGCTTTTGCGCGCACATAGCGATTATCATCCGATGATATTAATTGCTTGAGTAATTCGATAAACTGAGGACTATCAATACCTATTTCCCGTAACATTTCAAAGAGATAAATCCGAATATACCAATGTTGATTAGTATTGATATTATCGATGGCATTTTCAATTAACTGAGAATAATCATAATTTTGTATCTTTCTCAGTTTATTAATAGCCCAGACAATTTTGTAAAAAATATTGCAATCTAAATCATAGTCTTCATCAGGATCATATTTTTCATCAGGATATGTACTTTCCATCATATCAATGATAGTTTCGATGGACTTTTTATTGTTAGGTTCAAGCTCACCCAATCTGATAGCAGCACATAGGCGGATATCTCTATCCTGACTATCTAGCAATCGTAAAAATACTTCACTAGAGTCAATATCAAACAAGATACTAATAATTTCATATTTACTCTGATAATGCGGATACTCTAGCCCCGTGAGTAATGTCTGAATAATATTTTCAACCGGAGATGTGTATCCATCAGAATCTTGAACGTTTTTATTCGTGTGAGTAATACAGTCAGCTATTTTTTTTGCTGCAATTTTCTGGGTATCTATATCTCGAGTATCTAGCAAATTGATTAATTCTGACATTTTTTTACTAGAGTCAATATCAGATTCAGGTAGTAGACTAATAGGTTCTTTTTCAATCTCTAAAGTGCTATCTGCTCCCTGTTCCGAATTTAAGCTAGTATTTGAAGTATTAAAGTTTTCTTCTTTCAAGGATTTAAATAAACTATCATTCTCTTTGTGCATCTCAAATGCCATTTTGTCTATAGGACAGATTACATCACTTGCCTTTTGTTTATATATACCCCAACAATTATCTTGAAAGTTATGGACATACTTCTTAAATTCTTCTTTTTTATGTAAATCATCTGTTTTCATTTTTTCCATCCAAAACATAATTACTTCCTTCCACTGCGGGTCAAAAATGCGATATGTTCCGTCTTCTGGGTTATCAGGAACATGATTTAAAAAATAATGCCCATAATCAATAGCCAAAGCTGCAAAATATTCCTGAAAATTAGGATGAAGGAAAGCATAAACCTTTTCATTTATATTTACCGGATTCAACCAACCTAACTCACAAGCTAAATTAAATAATTCCTGAGTCATCACATCAACTGCTAAACTCTCAGGTAGTTGAAATCTATACTTGCTGTCAATTCCTGCTAAAGCTAATCTACCTAAAGCTTCGTGTAATTGTTTTCTTAAGGTGTAAGTTAAATCTTTAGTAATGCACTCAGGTTTCCAATCATAAAAATGCTGTAGGTATAAATGGAATATTTCTGTTTTGGTTTCTGGTAATTCTCCATGCCTATTTTGATAAATTTCACATAAAATAGATAACATTAGAGGATTGGCAACTAATGCTCTAATATTCAGTTTAAATCGTTCTCTTAAATCTAATTCTGCCTTTAGTTCATAGCCACGTGGCATATTATTTGCATATTTAAACCATTCTTCAATAAATTCATCAACTTGTTGAGGCGTAAATTCCTGAATTTTATAGGTATCAAACTCAGGTAATATATTATTATTTAAACTTGCATCCCAAACATTTAATCGACAAGTCAAAACTACCCGCGCTTGTCCTACCCAAACTGTCAAGGCTTGAGAAATTTTATTTAATGCTTTTATAGATGAAGATTCCCCCATTTCATCTACACCATCTAACAGCAACCAAACATTACCTGCATAAAAACGGTTTATTAGCTGATTTTCTATTTCTGGAGTGGAATTTCTCCCAGATAATCCCATTGCATGAGGTAGCCACTTTGTGAGTATATATTCGTCTAATTTCATACCTTGCAAATTAGCAAGAGAAATCACAATCACTAGGTCTTTATTTTCTTCTTTGATGTGTGATGCAATAGCATTTAATAAAGTAGTTTTACCTGCTCCCGGTTCTCCCACTATTGCAATGTTCTTGTTTTTATCCCCAGAATTTTGACTGATGACCTGTTGCAGAAAATCCTTATGTTCATAGGTTTTGGTGATAAATTCCTCGTCTAGCTGATAAACTTGTTCTCTAGGAACACTCTCATCTCGTCTTTGTTGCTGTTTTCGTTGTACCAAACCCAGTGGAACATGAACATTTACCTCAAATCCCATTGCAGAGGCTTTTCTTCTAATCTGCTGCTCATTTAGGACGGTGTGACTAACTTCCAGCCAGTTAACATCTTCTTGTTTTTGAGTGGTATTTACAGATTGAGAAAACCACTCATCAGCATCAACAATATCTGTCGGTGATATTTCCAAAGCTTTTGCTATAGCTTCGATAGTATTTCTATCTTTTGGTTCTCCTCTCAAAAGAGTATTGAGAGTCTTAATATCTATTTCAGCCAGTTCTGCCAATTTCTTAAGAGAGTAACCTTTTTCTCCCCTTTTCTTCTCAATCAAATCTCTACCTTCAGGTTTGATAGCAATACCACGGTTACGTTGACTATTCATAGGTACACAGTTAACTTCGTTACAACTATCAATACTTTAGTCAACCTGATTGCTTATTGGGAAGTGGAGATAAAGGAAGATAAAGAATTTAATATCTTCCCTTAATTTCCCTATACATAAGTAATATTAGTGACAACGGCATTGAAGTTTTCTAATTTCTCTTGTTCAGGGCATTTCTTACCTGAATTCTTATGCTTGTTTTGTGTGATTTGTCAAGTCCACAATGTAGCAAATTATATCAACCTACCCTGGAACCCCTAATCAATACTCTGCGACAAATATCATGGTTTCATCGCCGTATTTGTTCGATTTCCGCTCCCCTAGCCTAGAGCTACATTCAGATTATTCAATCAAGCAAAAGTCACCAAATATGATATACTTCTTGAATTGTAAAGTAATAAAAAACAGTTTGCTAAAAAGTTAGCAATGATATACAGCCATGATAAAGGTTATAGTAAGTATCAAATTCAATTATCCCAAAAAATCAAAAAAATTAGCAAAAGCATCATAACATCATCAATAAATCATCACAAAATTATTCGTATCGAAGTAAAAATAGATAATAATATAGAACCTCTGCAATGGCTACTGCAACAGCAAAATAGTAGTAAAACTTACTGGTCAGATCGAGAACATAGATTTGAAATGGCTGGTGTAGGAGAAGCAGACGTTGAATTTGGTCAAAACTCAATTGAATATTCTAAATTTTTTCCTAAATTAAAGAGCCGCCTTTCCTCATCATACAAAAACCTCCGCTATTATGGCGGTATTAGTTTTAATCAAAACCGACAAAGAGAGCAAAATTGGCAGCAATTTGGTAATTATAGATTTGTCGTCCCCAAATTTGAAATTTATGCTGAAAAGGATGAAACTTATTTAGCCTGTAATTTCCTGCTCAAAGATTCACAAAATTACCGTTTACAGCTAAATCAGCTTTTATCTGAACTGAAAAATCTAGTTTTTGATCAACCTTCTCATCCCATCTCTTTACCCACACTTATTAGCAGAACTAATTTACCTAATCAGAGCGACTGGAATCGAAATGTTAACGCAGCATTGACTTCTTTTACTCAGGGAGACACGACAAAAATTGTTCTTGCTCGGAAATCTATATTTGAATTTAACGATAAAATAGAACCTCTGAACTTGTTGTTATTTCTCAAAAAAAATAATCCTCACCTCTTTCATTTTTGTTTTCAACCTAGTTTAGGTAACGCCTTTATTGGTGCTTCACCAGAGCGCCTATATAACCGTACAGAAAGATTATTACAGACCGAAGCCCTAGCTGGTACTCGTCCTCGCGGTAATTCTTTAGAAGAAGACCAAAATTTAAGTCAAGAACTACTCACATCAGAAAAAGATATCAGAGAACATCAGCTGGTAATTCACACCCTAAGAAAAGTCCTTCACCAGCTGTGCCATTCCATAGGAAAACCAAGAGATCCAGTGCTTCTAAAGTTGAATAAAGTTCAACATCTATATACACCTTGTAATGGTATTTTATTAGAAGATTTTTCTGATGTAGAGATTCTACCACAGTTAAATCCTACACCAGCAGTCGGAGGTTATCCTAGAGAGCAAGCATTAATGGCAATCAATGAACTAGAGCCATTTGACAGAGGTTGGTATGCAGCCCCTGTAGGTTCGATAGGTCATAATTCTGCTGAATTTGCTGTGGCTATCCGTTCTGGTTTAGTACAAAATAATCAGCTTTCTCTGTTTTCTGGATCTGGTATTGTCGAAGGTTCTCAACCGGAAGCTGAATGGCAAGAAATAGAAAATAAACTGGGAACTTTTATTCACATGATTGACTGTTTATCAAAGGATAAACAATAGTTAAATAATCCTACTGGATTCTTTTATCAAAAATTATCGCCAAAGTTCATTAGAAACTATGACTATAGATATATCTAACCTTAATACTCTATGGGCTTCTCTAATTGTTGAAGAATTAATTAGAAATAATATTAATTATTTTATAATTTCTATAGGTTCTCGTTCTACACCATTAACTGTAGCAGTTGCCCGTCATCCTGGTGCTAAAAATATAGTTTTTGTTGACGAACGTAGTGCAGCTTTTCATGCAATTGGTTATGCGCGAGCTAAAGGGAAACCCGCAGTGCTAATATCTACCTCTGGAACTGCATCTGCAAATTACTTTCCTGCTGTAATTGAAGCCTCAACAGATACAGTGCCAATGATTATATTATCAGCAGATCGTCCTCCTGAATTACATCAAACAGGAGCTAATCAAACTATTCAACAATTTAATTTATATGGTAATTATACAAAATGGCAATTTAACCTGCCTTGCCCAGACCAAAATATTCTCCCGCAAATGGTTTTAACAACCATCAATCAGGCAATTTATCAATCACAAAAATCACCTGCTGGGGCTGTACATATCAATTGTATGTTCCGTGAACCCTTAGCTCCTATTAATGCAGATATTGATCAGATGTACTTGGCTTCTTTAAATAATTGGCAAGAACAGCAAAAACCATATACTAAATATACACATTCAATTTGCCTACCTGATACTACCAGTATTAATCAATTAGCAGAAATTATTAATCATACAAACCGGGGAATTATTGTCGTAGGACGGTTAAATAATCAGGCTGATATTCAAGCAATAACACAATTGGCGATTAAATTAAACTGGCCTGTGTTTACAGATATTCAGTCAGGACTACGTTTAACTAACTCAATTCCTCAGATAATTAATTATTATGATCAGTTATTATTGACGAATATTATAAATAAAGAACAGCCTTTAGAAACTATTTTACAATTTGGTAACTTTCTCACATCTAAAAGATTTTTACAATTGCTTCATAAGCATCAATTCTCTAACCATATTGTCGTAATAGATCATGATTTACGCGATGACCCAGAACATACAGTTTCTCTGCGTATTGATGCTAAAATATCTGAAGTTTGTAATTTGTTAGTACCTCATATTGACATAAATATTAATTCTGATTGGGTGAAGAAATTAAAGCAGAAATCTCAATTAGTCAACCAGAGTATTGATAATTTTTTGTTTTCCCGCCAGGAAATTAGTGAACCTGCTGTAGCTCGAATGATTTCCCGTTATATTCCTCAAAATAATGGTCTATTTTTAGCTAACAGTATGCCTATTCGAGATATGGATATGTATGCAGCAGCAGAGAGTTCAACAATAGTAGTAGCAGCAAATCGAGGTACAAGTGGTATCGAAGGTACTATAGCTTCAGCTATGGGTTTTGCAGCAGGTTTAAACTCACCCGTTACTTTGCTAATTGGAGATTTATCATTTTTATATGATTTGAACTCACTTGCACTACTCAAATCTATTTCTCAGCCTCTAATTATAGTTATTATTAATAATAATGGAGGAGGTATATTTTCCTTTTTACCAATTGCTAACTTTCAAGATGTCTTTGAGCAGTATTTTGGTGTTCCTCATGCAATTAAATTCCGATATTCTGCTCAAATGTTCGGTATTGACTATTATGCTCCTGATACAAATGAGGCATTTATGTTTGCTTACCAAGAGGCAATTAATAATCAAAGACCTGCTGTAATTGAAGTAGAAACTGACCGGGATGCAAATTATGATTTACATCAAGAATTACAACAAAAAATTGTTACAGATTTACAAAATTCTATTATGTAAACTTTAGAGATATTGTAAAGAGCTATCAGCAATGTTTTCTAACTTATTACTGAAGATTAAAAATCCTCAGTGAAAACTCAAATCCAATGGCAATTAGCTAAAAAATATGCCTATATTTTATCCAATAACAGGGGGTAGAGGGTATTTTTTATGCACCCATACCCGAATAACGTTTTAGTCCCGCACGCCACAGCAGACGATTTGCACCTAAAAATATGAATATCCAACCCATAATCGCTAAAAACCCCCGTGATAAATCCACCGGTAGCCCCACCAAAATACTCACGGGAAAATTAATTAAATAGGGAAAAGGGGTAAACATAACTATTGTTCGCACATTCTCAGGAAACACATCTAAAGGCGCAATTAAACCCGACAAAAATAAATAAAACAATAGCCATAAACTTTCCAAAGCGCTAGCCCGTTCTGTCCAAAAGGCGAACATCGCAAAGGTATATTGAATGATAAACCGTAAAATAAAAGCTAAGGTCACCGCTAACCCAAACAATAAAAATTGCCCTAAATTTGGCAACCAAATAGCCTGGGGATAGAGGATGAAAAACAAGAAAGCTAATAGCAATATAAATGGTATGCGGGCAACTCTTTCAGAAAGATGAGAGGCGACGTGATGCCATACTGGATCTATGGGCTGTAATAACCGGGATGATAGCTTACCCTCTACTATTTCCTTTTCAAAATCCCAAATTAGCCAAACAACTGTCATTTGCCTGACTAGGAAAACGGTGATGAAATAACGGGCAAAATCTACAGGTGTTAAACCAAATTGTCCTCCTTGCGCCGCCTCTATCCAGACACCCATTAAGATAATGGGTAAAACCCCAGCTAAAACCCATAAAATCAATTCTGCCCGATACTCAACCATATAGGCATAGTAAACAGAAAGAAATGTCAAGATTTTCCGAATAATTTTTTTCACTTAAATTACGAATTACGAATTACGAATTACGAATTAAACCACTCCAGCCTGAAAAACCCTGCCAATCACTTCTTCTATAGGTGGTTCGGTTACTGTTAAGTCAATGACTTCTAAATCATTCAAAATCTGAGATACTGTGGTTGTGAGGTTTGCTTGCGGGACGATAAAGCTAACTGCACTGCCTTCTAAAAGTTGGACATCACCATAAAACGCGAGTTTTTCTCTGGGTAGGGGTTGGGCTAACTCAATATGGATTTCTCGATAAGGAGCGAAGTTGGCTAGTAGTCCATCTAAACTGCCGTCATACATCAGTTTTCCTTGGTGAATTAACAATACACGCTTACATAAGGCAGTGATATCAGCCATGTAATGGCTAGTTAATAATACTGTGGCTTGATAACGCTGATTATACTCTCGCAAAAAGTCGCGCACTGCCACCTGTGCATTAACATCTAGTCCTAGTGTGGGTTCATCGAGAAATAATACATGAGGATGGTGTAACAGTGCTGCTAGCAGTTCGGCTTTCATGCGTTCACCTAAAGATAATTTCCGCATGGGTTGGGTAAGCTTTCCTTCTAGAGTTAGCATTTCTGTTAATTCCCCGACACGCTTTTGAAATTCTTTATTGGAGATGTTGTAAACAGCAGCGTTGATTTTTAAGGAGTCGAGGGCGGGTAAGTCCCAGAGTAATTGCTGTTTCTGCCCCATTACTAAGGTAATTTTGTGTAAAAATGCTTCCTGGCGTAGAAATGGTACGTGTCCAGCTACTTTGACTGTGCCGCTAGAAGGATGAATTAGCCCTGTGAGCATTTTGAGTGTGGTGGTTTTACCAGCACCATTTGGCCCTAGAAAACCGACTATTTCACCGGGTGCAATTTCAAAGGAAACATTTTGTACTGCTTTAATTTGGCGGTAGGTACGCCGAAAAAAGTGGGTGAGTGTGCCTTTTATGCCGGGTTCTTTGACGGCTACTGGGTAGAATTTACACAGATTTTCAACGGTGATGATGGACATATATTTTGGGAATGACAGATGCACACTGAGAAGTTTTTGGCCAAGTTGCTGAAGAAATAATAATTAAATGCCGATAAACGCCGATGAAAATTATTTATGCAAGAGGTTATTTTAAACGTCCAGACCTCAAGATACTTATGACTAGCCACAAACCTAATAAACTAGCAGCAGCAAATAGGATGGTACTTAAAAAGGAGAGTTGGGTGGTTTGGGCTTTGGTGGAAATAATGGCTGCTCCCATAATGAGGGAACCTACTAAGATGCTAAAGGATAATCGGTTGGCGGCATCGTCTAGGGTGCGGCGCATTCCATCTAAACCTTTGAGGGAGAGATTCCACTGTAAGGTTTCGGAGGTGACTCGATCTAATAACAGTTCTATTTGTCGGGGGGATTGTAATGACAGACTTTTAATATCGAGGGCGGTTCTGAGGAGCGATCGCACTGGATTATTACCTAATAATTGCCGCCGAAACAAGTCTGTAATTAATGGCTGAACTTCATCAAATAAATTGACCTCTGGGTTGAATCCACGGGCTACCCCTTCTAAGTTAGCTAGGGTCTTGGCGTACAAACCCATATTGCTGGGTAAGCGAATTTTATTATTACGGGCGAGTTGCAAAATTTCATAAATTACTTGACTGAAATTCATTTCACCCAAGTTGACATTATGATACTTCCGCAACATTCTGTCATAATCATTTTCCAGCCTGGACAAAATGACCGTTTGAGAAGAATCTGCTAATTGTAAGGTTAATTGAGCGCATCGCCCCGCGTCTAAATCAATGATAGCTAAAAGCATTTCTATTAATATCTGCTGGGTGCGGGGATCAAGTCTGTCCACCATGCCACAATCTAAAAGGGCAATGCGACCATCTGCGAGATAAAATAAATTTCCTGGATGGGGATCAGCGTGAAAAAAGCCATCAATATATAGTTGCTGAAAAAAAGCTCGGAATAGTAAGGTGGTGATTTCTTGGCGTTGTGTTTCAGCATTTTTACCGTTTTCAATGCTGACCAAATTTGCTGAGAGCAACGGGACTCCATCCAGCCATTCCATCACCATTAACTTCTCGGTAGTTAATTCCCAGACAATTTCTGCAACTACCAGTTGTGTGGGATCAAACCAGCGACTACGGGATAAATTCCCCCGCAACTCGTCTGTAAAACCTGCTTCTAGGGTGAAATCTAACTCGTCTTCTAAGGCTTTGGTAAATTCTTCAGCGACGGATTTAATTTCGTAGGTTTGCCCAAAATCTGTCCGCGCTACTAAATCAGCGATACCTTGAATGAGCGCGATATCTTGAGCCACGGTGAGATCAATTCCCGGACGTTGCACTTTGAGAGCTACTTCTCGCCCATCTACTAACGTGGCGCGATGGGTCTGGGCGATTGATCCCGCCGCTACAGGGATCGGGTTAACGACACGGAAGGTCTCTTCCAGGGGGCGTTTTAGCTGCTTGCGGATGGATACTTCTACTTCTGACCAGGGAACTGGTGGTACTTCGTCTTGGAGGGTGGAAAGTTCCTCAATGTAGGCGGCGTTGAGTAAGTCGGGACGGGTAGAAAGTAGTTGACCAAGTTTGACATAAACTGGTCCCAAATCCACGAGGATATTCTTTAAAACCGCCGGGGTGGGTAGCTGGGGTTCGTCGGTTTTACCACCAGTCAGCAGCCTTCGCATATACTCCCAGCCATTACGGAGGACTACTTCGATAATTTCTCTTTGACGGGGAACAGTTTGGGTGAGGAACATTGTAGGGAGTGGGGAGATGCGGTATGGGGGGGAGAAAGCAGGGAATGGAGAAGAATTTGCTGTTTCCTTTAGTCTCTAGCTCCTAGTCCCTAGTTCTTCAAACAGATATTACAGTTATAATAGAGGCAACAAATTTTTTACCTCTGCTCTGGGTTTTAACTATTAAAGCTTAACAGTTACAACAGTTCAGTAAATCGGGGATCATCTGCGAGGGTTTTGAGAATCTGCTTAATTTCTTGGCTACGGTCTTTATTGATCACAAGGGTAACGTTGCGATCGCGCACAATCACCACATCCTCTAAACCAATAGTAACAATTACATCTTCTGAATCAGTAGCATAAACAATCGCCCCCTGGGTATCTAACCCCACGTGAGTAGCAAGTTCGACATTGGGATTATCGGATTTTTTCAGTAACCGCTCCAATGCATTCCAGTCTCCTAAATCATCCCAACCAAATTCAACTGGCAAGACGTATGCTAAATTTGTTTTTTCCATCAGTGCATAGTCTATACTCTGTTTAAGCAACTGAGGATATATATCAGGGCCTTGTTGTTCTAAGGGTTCGATAATTTCTGGTGCATGGGCATATAGTTCCTTGAGAATGACCCCAGCCCGAAACACGAACATTCCACTATTCCAGCTAAAACGCCCCGTTGATAAAAAAGTTTCTGCTGTTTCACGGTTGGGCTTTTCAGTAAAGCGGTTGACGTGATAGGCTGGCAAATCATTAAATCTACCAATGTTTTCGCCTTGCTCAATGTAGCCGTAACCAGTGGATGGGAAAGTAGGCTTAATTCCCAAAGTGACGATCGCCTCGGTGCTTGCCGCTAACTGGGTAGCAGCATCTAAGGTGCGTAGAAATGCTTCTTGGTCAGCTATCCAGTGGTCAGAGGGAAAAAAGCCAATAATTGCATCTTCTCCGTAACGTTTCTTAATTTCCAAGCTTGCCCAGGCAACAGCAGCAGCAGTATCTCGTCCTTGTGACTCAACTAATAAATTTTGAGATGGCAGTTCAGGTAGTTGTTGTTTGACACCTGCGGCTATCTGACTAGAAGTAATCACCCAAAGGTGATTCCAACCACTGGTAACTGCTACTAATCTATCGGCAGTTGTTTGTAATAAACTTCTAGCGCTACCATCAAGGCTTAAAAATTGTTTGGGTCGGTCTTTGCGACTCAGGGGCCAAAAACGCTCACCTTTGCCACCGGCAAGAATTACAGGGAACAGTGAATTATTCATGTTGTCACATACAACTAGCTCAGATCCCTATCAGTGTACAGTGAGCTTTTGCCTTGGCAAGAGTGATGGCTGCGATCAATATACCCTTAGGGAGTGGTTCAGTGGGGAGATAATTTGTGATTAAACAATTTCAATGGTCAGAAAATGAGGTAACACCTCAACAATTACCGGAGTTAGAATTAGAGGAAAGACCTCAACAAATACCGTGGGCAGAAAATGAGCTAGGAATTGAACAGCAATCAGCCTCTAGCCTGAATATAGTACCTCATCAGCCAGGAACTATTTCTCGTGGTGTAGTTGAGTCTGTGGGTGCAATTCCCAACGAGCTTTACGACCGATTAGGCTTGACCATGCCTCGGTGGTTATTGTGGATATTGACAGCTGTTATCGGCATAGTTTTTTCTGGGTTGCTGGTCTCCACTGTGGCGCTGTGGACTCCACTTTGGAGTAATCTGGAGCGCACAGAGGAAGAATTGGGCTTTTCTGGCCAAGATCAGCAGAAAGTGCCATTACCAGGAGAATTATGGGGTAATATCTCCCAGTATAAACTATCACGCCCCATGAATATCTTGATCATGGGAGTTGATCCCGTTTCTGGTAGTGTGGATGGCTCACCGGAAAGTTTTGCTGGAACTAGCGATACCATGTTGTTGGTGAGGCTAAATCCCAGTAATAAAACTATGCGGGTATTGTCAATTCCCAGGGATACGATGATTGCTATCCCTGAAAAGGGATTGACTAGGGTCTCTGATGCTAATGCTCAAGGGGGGCCTGTTTTGGCTGCACGGGTAGTTAGTCGGACTTTGAATAATGCCCCGATTGATCGCTATGTTCGGATTTCTACTAGTGGTTTAAGGCAGTTAGTTGACCAATTGGGTGGGGTTGATGTGTTTGTACCCCAAGAAATGCAATCTCAAAACACTAGTAATCAGTTGTCGATTAATTTGGTGAGTGGATGGCAAACTCTTGACGGAGAAAAAGCCGAAATGTTTGCTCGCTTTCGTGAACCAGGATTAGGGGATCTACCACGAGTGCAAAGACAGCAAGTGTTAATTACAGCCTTACTCCAACGCCTCAATAGTCCGACGGTGTTACCCAGACTACCCCAATTAACTCGCTTGATGCGAAAATATTTTGATACAAATCTCAAAATAGAGGAAATGATGGCTTTGGTCAATTATTCTATTAATTTGGAACGCGATAATTTCCAAATGACCATTTTGCCGGGTAGTTTCAGCCGATTCAGTCAAGATCCCAATAGTTACTGGCTAAATCTCAATGGACAACAAAGTTTATTGAATAATTATGTTGGGGTTGATATAGCTGGTTTGAATCGAGATTCAAGGCCTGTTAATAAACTGACAATTGCTATTCAAAATGCTTCTAATCAACCTGAATTAACAGAAAAAGTTATTAAGGATCTCAAAAACAAAGGATTTACTAATGTTTATGGGGTGTCTAATTGGCCTGATACTCAAAGGGAAACTCAGATTATCGTCCAGAAAGGTAATTGGGAAACCGGACTGGAACTAAATAAACTTATTGGTTTGGGTCAGATTCGGGTGTCAGCAACTGGAGATTTAGGATCTGATCTCACAATTCGGATTGGTCAAGATTGGAAATAGTTATTGGTCATTAGTCATTGGTCATTGGTGATTAATCATTTACAGTCGCTAATGACATTGGCTGGTGATCAAGAAATGGTGTGAGACTATGAATAATGATTAATTAAGGTCAAGTTATGAAAAAGTTTTTCCTGAGATTATTAAGTTTGATTGTGATTTTGGTTTTGGCTTGGTTATGGGTGATAATCAATCCTCAGCCGGCTTTTGCTCAAATTAACACCATCAACTATAGCAATGGTAGTCTCCAGAATCGTGATTTTTCTCACACGGATTTAGCCGGTGGAACTTTTGTGGCGGCGGAAATGCGGGGAGCAAATTTTACAGGGGCAGATTTAACTAATGCGATTCTGACTAAAGGGGTTTTATTAAATGCTAATTTGTCGGGTGCAAATCTCACAGGTGCTTTAGTTGACCGTGTGACTATGGATGGGGCAAATTTAAGAGATGCTATTTTCATCGAAGCGACTATGACCCGGAGTCGTTTTTTTGATGCGGATATTACTGGGGCAGATTTTACTGATGCTTTGATAGACCGTTATCAGGTATCTTTAATGTGCGATCGCGCCGATGGAGTAAATCCAGTTACCGGGGTGGCGACAAGGGATAGTTTAGGCTGTCGGTAATGGGGACTGGGGACTGGGAAATAATAATTACGAATTACGAATTACGAATTACGAATTAGTTAAAATTAGTGACACAAGAAGACTCGAAACCCGCTCGTTCTTTTGCGGGAATTGCTGGCATTGTCGCCGCAGCTACATTAATTAGTAAAATATTTGGTTTAGTCAGACAACAGGCGATCGCAGCTGCATTTGGTGTGGGGGCTGCCGCTACTGCTTATAGTTACGCTTATATTATCCCTGGTTTTCTCTTAATTTTGCTGGGTGGTGTGAATGGACCATTACACAGTGCAGTGGTCAGCGTTTTAGCCAAGCGCCCACGGTCAGAAGGCGCACCACTGGTAGAAACAGTCACAACCTTGGTGGGGGGATTACTGTTACTGGTGTCCTTGGGGCAGATATTCTTTGCTGATAAAATTATTGATATTGTCGGTTATGGCTTAGAAAGCACCACTAGGGCGATCGCCATTCAACAAATCCGCATCATGGCCCCAATGGCCTTATTCGCCGGTTTAATTGGTATTGGTTTCGGCACTCTCAACGCCGCCAATCAATATTGGTTACTCTCCATTAGTCCCCTACTATCCAGTATTACCGTCATTGCCGGCATCGCCATCTTAACCTTGCAACTGGGTAAAGACATTATTCAACCACAATACGCCCTAATTGGGGGCATGGTCTTAGCCTGGGGAACCTTAGCCGGCGCAATTCTCCAGTGGGTAGTACAGTTAATTGTGCAGTGGCGCTTAGGACTAGGGACATTACGGTTGCGGTTTGATTTTAAATCCCCTGGGGTGCAAGAAGTCATTAAAATCATGACACCCGCCACCATTTCCTCTGGGATGATGCCCATTAACGTCGCCACTGATTTATATTTTGCTAGTCCGATCCCCGGTGCTGCGGCTGGCTTTAACTATGCCAATCTGCTTGTGCAGACTCCGTTAGGGATTATTTCTAACATTATTTTGCTGCCTTTATTACCCATGTTTGCGAAATTAGCCGCTCCCGAACATTGGCCAGAATTAAAATTACGCATTCGTCAAGGAATTTTACTCACCGCCGTCACCATGCTACCTTTAGGAGCATTAATGATCGTGTTATCTGTACCCATTGTGCAGATCATCTATGAACGGGGTGCTTTTAAACAAGAAGCCACAGAGTTAGTTTCATCCCTACTGATTGCTTATGGAATTGGGATGTTTGTTTATTTAGGGCGTGATGTTTTGGTCAGGGTATTTTATGCCTTGGGAGATGGACAGACACCGTTTCGCATTAGTATTTTTAATATTTTTCTCAATGCTGGACTAGATGCAATTTTAATTAAACCTTTTGGCGCGACTGGTATTGTATTAGCGACAGTAGGTGTAAATTGCAGTTCCATATTAATGCTGTTATGGTTGCTAAATCGTAAACTCAATGGTTTACCTTGGCGGGAGTGGAGTTTGCCAATTTTGGGTTTAGCTGGGGGAAGTTTTGTCGCCGGGTTAGCTAGTTTTGGAACTTTGGTTGGTTTGCAGCAGCTGTTAGGAACCCAGGGTTTAATAGTTCACCTATTGCAGTTGTGTATATCCGGCTTAGTAGGGATTTTGGTATTTGCAATTATTGTGTCATTTCTGAAAATACCAGAGGTGAATACCTTTGTAGTGCGGATGCGGCAGAAATTTTTGAAGAGATAGTTCTAAGATTGTTTAAAACCTGATAAGTAAGTCGGCACAAATAAACCTAACTATGTAACAGAATGTAAAAACTCCAAAACCCTTGTGATTGCTTCGTTCCACTCCGTTACACTCGCAATGACATATATTGAAATTTTCACGCCGACTTACTTAAATATCTTCATTTAAGAATAAAAAATCTGAAAAAACACGACTATTTGAAGATTGCTCATAATATAGTGCTTATGGACTCAGATTAATTTCTCAATCAGAAATACTCAATCATCCAACAACAGTAAAATCGATATCTGCTAGCGTATTTTCAGTAATATTACTTGGTTAGATATAGTCAAAACTCATAATTTCAACTCATATTGCTTAGATGTTCTTGTATCAAATTAGTATAAATACTGAAACCGGAGAAAAAATATAAATTATTTATAAAGATTATATTATACGTGTTTATCTATGTATAATACTTCTCATACATAGAATTTCTATCCATAGATAAATATGACACAACAACCCACATCAGGCTTAGTTTCTCAAGATTCAAAACCTTCCCAAATAACCAAGGTTGCACCAAAAACACCACCTGTATTAATTGAGAAGTGGGTTGTGTGGGAACTAAAAACTTGCATCTATACCAATGGAAATAAACTTTCTACTGATGATTTACACGACATCCTGAAGTCAGAGATTGAAAAACAGAAAGCTCCTATTGAGATATTATTTACCAAAGATGCTAGTTGGTTAATTCAAGGTGCTAGAAACAAAATTAAGGAAGACGATGATCGTCGTCCTAGAGTTGTGGCTACCCTTAAAAATTCTATATATACAGACATTCAATTTATTGCTGGTATTGATTATTTTGGTGGTTCAGACTGGGCAGATTTGCAAATGATGATAATTGTGCAGCCCGAAGAAATTCCTCATGTAAAGAAACCTACTAAACCTTCTCCACTTAATGTTAATCCGCTCATTCCTAACGAAGCACTAGCTGTCTTAGGTACTCTTGCTGTACTGATATTTTTCTTTGGAGGTGATGCTGGCAAAGGATTTGGCTTACTTGGTGGTATTGGTGCAATTGTTATGTATATTCAATCAAATGCAAATGTAAAACAGGCTCAGGATAAATATGCACTGCAAATGAATCAATATGAAGCGGATTTAAGCAATTATACATATGAGAAAGAAAAAATAGCTCTTGAGCAGGAAGAAAGAATAAAAAATAGATTATCCAGAAGCTTTAAAACTGATGATTTAAGAGTATTTCATGCTGTTATGGTTGAATTAGTGGCTCAAGTAGTAAAACTCTATTTTATAGACAAAGGGGCAAAAGTTAAAGAAACGGTAGAAAATAACGAAACAGAGAAAAATATTGCAGCTAAGAAAAATATTTTTGATAATTTTTAGAGGTTTTTGCTTATGTTAATTGCCAAATCTCAACTTAACTATTGGCGGGGATCTGCACTCAATAGGGGACAACCTCAAGAATTAGATATTTATAGGTCTTGGGGACTCAATGTATTTAAACTTAAAGCTGTTCCTGATTTTGCTTCCGGTCGCTTTAAATTAATGGAACATTTAGATCCTTCTGGAAGAGTAGGTTTTATTGCTGGATTACAAAAAAGCCTTCTGAAAAATCTAGCCTATTTTACTTACACACAATTGAGTAGTAGTGAAGGTGAAATATCCTGTGGTTATAGTCTCAGAATTTTTTACAATATCACAGAAAATAACGGTTTAAATCCGGCAACAGAAATTTATTTAATTGGTAGAGTTGCCACAAAAACATCAGATATCAATACTGCACTCAAAAAGCAGTCAATTTATATTGAAAGTGTTTTAAAATCACAACTATACCAATTTGAATTTAATTGTGAGGATAAATTTAGAGACCAATCAAAATGGATGAATTTATCTCAAGCACCTTTTTGTAATGAAATTATTAAATCTGAAGAAGTATTTCAATGGCTTGAGGAAGATAAAAAGTATTTTTATTCCCCTGGGAACTTTCAGGTCAACAAGGGAAATAACATGATTGCTCTCTTTGAGCAAATACAAGGCTATAAACAGAATGTCTGTATAGATATTACTCTAGTTCCGACCCAAGTTGAAGGTTATGAGAAAAAGGTAGTTTCTCGCTACATAGAAGCATTATCAGAGGCTGGAAAAGGAAGTAAAGAAAACGAAATTGATCCTGATAGCAATACTCAAAGAGCTAAGTCAATTTATGAAGAAATCAAGAAAAAATATTACGCTGGGATAGTTTTTTTATATAGCTTTCGGGTTTTTTCACCTTGCCAGGATACTTGTCAAGGAGTCGCTAACCAATTAGCTGCTTGTTGTACAGCAAATACAGTTAGTCCCAAAATAATAGCTGTAACTGACAGAAGCTACGCGGTACAAACGGCACAACAAGCAACTGTTAATGATCAAGTTTTTACTCCGGGAATTTGGGATGATACAGGCAAATTATTAGACGGATTTCAGGGAGGTCCAGATACTCTTAAAAGATTGCATCGCTTAATAGATTTAGATGAAGCATCAGCATTTTTTCGCTTACCAATTCCTATAAACCAGCCATGTTCCGGTATTCAATATGATGCCGGTTCTGCTTTTATTGAAGAAAGACCTAAAACTAAAACTATTAATATTGGTAATTATTACCGTAACGTCAAAACCAACGAACTTTGTGAATTTGACATTGAGCAATTGAAAACTCATATGCTCATTGTTGGTGGTTCTGGTAGTGGTAAAACTACTACAACTTTTAACTTGATGACGCAGCTTTGGGACAAGCATAAAATACCATTTATGATTTTTGACCCTAAAGTAACACCTGAATATCGGTATCTAAAACGGCTACCGGAATTTAAAGATGATTTACTAATTTTTACTCCTGGTCAAGAATTTATTGCTCCTTTTAGGATTAATCCATTTGATGTAATTCCAGGTATTCCCTTACAAGAGCATATTTCTAGAATATTTGATTGTTTCATGGGAGCATTACCTTTAGATGATCCACTTCCTTCTTTTATTCAAGAGGGTATTGATTTTAATTATGAAAAGAGGGGATGGGACTTAGCTTATAGTAGAGGAGGTGAAAAAGATCAAAATGGTAATTCTTTACAAGCTCCTACAATGCAGGATCTTTATAGCAAGGTACTTGATTTAGCACAAAAAAATTATGGTAGTGACAAAGAGGTAGGCGATCGCATCAAAGGAGCTTTGAGAGCTAGATTATATCGGCTAACTGCTAAAAGTGGTGTGGGTAGTATGCTTCAAGCTAGTAGACCACTACCACTTGAGGATCTGATGAAAAAGCCTGTCATATTTGAATTAGGAGGACTCAATCAAGAAGAACAGTCTTTATTTTCCCTATTCATCCTCGTTTTTGTATTTGAGTATGTTCGTGCTGTCAGAATAGGTCAATTTCAGCCCCAACAGAGAGCAGATGGAACTATTGAAAGAGCTACAGATTTAGATTTACGTCATGTTCTGCTTGTTGAAGAAGCTCACAATATGTTGGGTAAAGAAAAAGGATCAGGAGAAGGAGGTGGTTCAAAATCTAGAGTTGTGGATAAGTTTGCTCAGATAATGCGAGAAATGAGAGCAACAGGAGAAGGTGTAATTGTTGTAGATCAATCTCCCGCAGCATTAGCACAGTCTGTTGTTGATGCAACTAACCTCAAGCTAATGCACCGCTTACCCTCACCAGATGATAGAGAATATCTAGGAAGGGCAATGTGTTTAAGCGAAGGTGAATCTCAGTTATCCGGTATTTTTTCGCCAGGTGAATGTTTTTATTATGTGCCTGGTTGGGATGCAGCAAAACGAGTGGCCACAGAAAACTTCAAGAGTAAGCCAGGAGTGAATGAGAATTTGCAAACACCATTTACAGATAATGATGTCATTAGCTCAATGAGTGGTTTTCTCAAACGTGATCATTTGGCTTTGATTTCTAGTTATCAAAGCACTGTGGATAAAATTAATGCAGAAATATTGCGCTTAGAAAATTTTGTTGCTAATTCTGCTAATAATTCAGTAGCCATTAAAAATATGGAGAAAAATCTTGAAAATAAAAAAAGTCAATTAAAGGAAATTGAAGAGCAGATTGAAACACTATCTAGAAGGGATTACTAACCATGAGTGACTTTAAGAAATCTAAAAAAATGGATTCTAAAAAATCTGGTGAAACTTCTGATTTAGAAAATCTTATCGAAGATATTGATCAGGCTGAACAAGAGGCTGATGAACAAATTCAGACTTTAGAAACTAGGATAACCGAAATTAAGGAATTGGAGCAAAAACTTGATTCCGTGACTGAGAAATTAAGCGAAGTTGAAGGTGATGCTTTACAGAAAGCTCAACAAGATATTAATCAAAACATCCGCCAAAAAGGAAGTGAAGCGGAAGAATGTCGAAATAAGTTAAATGAAATTAGTGCAGAAATGCAAGAAAAGCAAGGTGAAGTTCAGGAAGAAATTGGTAAACGTGAAGGTGCAATTTCTGAGCTTGATACTGCTGAAAGAGAGTGTGATGTTGATTTAAGCGATGCTAAAAATGCTGTTAATGAAGAAAAAGGTACATTTGAAGAAGCTAATAGCAAAATTGAGCAATTACTTGGAAGAATTAATGGATCTTTAGCAGATAACCAGGCTGAAAAAAAAACTGAAGTTTTGAAAAACTTTCTAGATTCATCTAGAAATTGGATTGGAGAGAGTTTACAGGAAGCTGTTAAAACTGGTAAAAATGTGCAAACAACTTTAATGATGGCCACAAGCCTTTATGGAGGTATCCTTACAAAAGGAATGGAGAATTTCGTTATGCCATTAACAGATGATATTAATAGTAGTATATTTGCTCCTTTAACGGTGAAAGATTCTCATTTTTCAATTATTAAAGATACTCTAGACAAATCCAAAGAGTATCATGGTATAGATTCTAACTTTTCCAATTTAGATTCATCTAGAGAACCTGATAAAAAGAGAAGAGAAAGGGAATCTGAAGTATTAGGTGAAGTAAGAAACAAGCCAGAATTTAGTAGCAAATAATTAACATGATTTGCTGAAGTGTAAAAAATAACAAACACAAAACAATGATCCAGTTATGAATGAAGATCAAGAAAAACAGAAACTTTGGAAAACTTACGTCCTTATATTGGGTGTAATGTTGGGCGGACCATTATTAATTATAGGTGGTCAATCTGTATGGAGTAGTATTAAACAGCAAAATACTTCTCAAGAAGCTACAATACAGCCTTCTTTATCTTCCGCTACTTCAAATCAAATATCTTCTACTTCAACAAACATAGCATCGGAATCTGCACAACCTATTATTTCAAGACCATCAACCCAACAATTTTTAATAGATTATTATACACATATAAATAATCAACAATATCAAAATGCTTGGAATAAACTATCGCCACAACTACGAAATAATTCAAATCTTCACCCTAATGGGTTTACATCATATATTGAATGGTGGGGAAAAGTTAATAACGTTACTATTGAAGAAATTAGTAGCGAAGAAATAAGTAATGAAACAGCTATAATAAATACTAAAGTTCGGTATTTGATGAAATCAGGAAGGCAAATTTCTCAATCTTTGATATTTTATGTGATTTGGGATTCTACATCACAACAATGGTTGATTAATCAGGTAAAGCGCATTTAGCCAAAATATTTCAACTATCTATTATTTAAATTATGAATGAAGATCAAGAAAAACAAAAACTTTGGAAAATCTATGGCATTATCTTGGGGGTAATGTTGGGAGGTCCATTATTAATTATAGGTGGTCAAACTGTATGGAATAGCATTCAACCTGCTATTCAAACTAATTCACAATCTACTCCCTCGGCATCTATAAGTGAATCATCTATACCTTCATCTAATGTTATCAATAATAATCTGTCAGCAAATACAAGTTCTTTAAGTAAGCTAGAAGCTGTAAATGTAATTAATCGATATTTGATAGCGAAACAAAGAATTTTTGGACCTGAGTTTGATCGTGAACTTGCTGCTACTGTGGCTACAGGTAAGGTTTACAAAGATATAGTTAGACCAGGAGGGAGAATTGATTCACTACGACAAGATAATGCTTACTGGAAATATGGATTCCAAAAAGCTGAACCCTTAGCTTATTTTTCACATAATGGAAATTATGCAGAAATAAATGTAAAAATTTCTGAAGAATTATTTTACTATGAAAATGATCGGCTTAAAGAAAATAAAACCAATATTCAAGATTATATATTCATCTTAAAACTAGAAGATGGGACTTGGAAAATAGCTGACAGAAAATCTTAGTAAAACATTCTCTTAGGTTCGCTGTTCGCGTAGCATACCGAAGGAATAGACGGACTTGCTGTAGCCCCGGACTTGAAGTCTCAGGGCTATCTACAAGAATTTATGGATGTTTTCTCAGCTTAATAAGGCCATTTCCAATCCCGGATTTCTGGCATATCGTCGCCGTGTTGCTGAATGTATTCCTTATGTTCAATCAGCTTATCTTCTAACATTTGCTTCACATAAGCAGCCTTAGAACCTAGCTGCGGTACGCGTTCAATTACGTCCATGACTAAATGGAACCGGTCTAAATCATTCAGCACAACCATATCAAAGGGGGTGGTGGTAGTTCCCTCTTCCTTATAACCACGGACGTGTAAGTTTTTGTGGTTGGTGTGGCGATAGGTGAGGCGATGAATTAACCAGGGATAGCCATGAAAGGCAAAGATGATTGGTTTGTCGGTGGTAAAGATGGTGTCAAATTCTTTACCGCTTAAACCGTGGGGATGTTCACTTTGGGGCTGTAGTTTCATCAAGTTGACGATGTTCACTACCCGCACTTTTAATTCTGGGAAGTGCTGGCGGAGAATGTCTACTGCTGCTAGGGTTTCTAAGGTCGGAACGTCTCCAGCACAGGCCATGACTACATCTGGTTCGCTACCTTTGTCGTTGCTAGCCCATTCCCAAATACTTAAACCTTTAGTGCAGTGTTTGATGGCTGTATCCATGTCTAAGAATTGTAATGATGGTTGCTTACCGGCGACGATGACGTTGACGTAGTGGCGACTTCTCAAGCAATGGTCTGTGACTGATAGCAGAGTATTCGCATCGGGGGGAAGATAGACGCGAATAATTTCGGCTTTTTTGTTGATTACATGGTCGATAAAACCAGGGTCTTGGTGAGAGAATCCGTTGTGGTCTTGTCGCCAAACGTGTGATGTTAGTAGGTAGTTGAGAGATGCTATGGGTCGCCGCCAAGGGATGTCAGTAGTGGTTTTCAACCATTTGGCGTGTTGGTTGAACATGGAATCAATGATGTGAATGAATGCTTCATAGCAGGAGAAGAAGCCGTGACGACCTGTGAGTAGGTAGCCTTCTAACCAGCCTTGACAGTTGGTTTCGCTGAGGACTTCCATGACTCTTCCGTCGTATGAGAGGTGGTCGTCTTCGGGGAGGATATTGGCTACCCATGTCCGTTCTGTGACTTCTAAGACTGCACCGAGGCGATTTGATACGGTTTCGTCGGGGCCAAAGACGCGAAAGTTTTTGCTGTCTGCGTTGAGTTTCATGATGTCCCGCAGGAAGTAGCCTGTGACTCTGGTGGCTTCGGCGTAGGTTGTTCCTGGGTTGGTGATCTCAACTGCGTAGTTGTGGAAGTCTGGCATTTTTAGATCCCGCAGGAGAAGACCGCCGTTGGTGTGGGGGTTGTCGCCCATGCGTTTCTGGCCTTTGGGGGCTAGTTCTGCGAGTTCGGGAATGAGTTTTCCGTTGGAGTCGAAGAGTTCTTCTGGTTTGTAACTCTTCATCCAGTTTTCTAGGAGTTTGAGGTGTTCTGGATTACCGACGACGTTACCAAAGGGGACTTGATGCGATCGCCAGTAGTCTTCGGTTTTTTTACCATCTACTTCTTTGGGGCCTGTCCAACCTTTGGGGGTTCTGAGGATAATCATCGGCCACTGGGGACGCTTGGTGAAACCATGTACACGGGCTTCTCTTTGGATGTTTTGAATTTCGGCGATCGCAATATCTAAAGTTGCGGCCATTTGCTGGTGAACATCTGCCGGCTCGGAACCTTCAACAAAGTAAGGTTTATAACCATACCCTAAAAAGAGGTTTTCCAATTCTTCATAACTCAACCGCGCCAGAATAGTGGGGTTGGCAATTTTATACCCATTCAGATGCAAGATCGGCAACACTGCACCATCATTTACAGGATTGAGAAACTTGTTAGAGTGCCAACTTGTCGCTAAAGGACCGGTTTCCGCTTCGCCATCACCCACCACAGCAGCCACAATTAAGTCTGGGTTATCAAAAGCCGCACCATAAGCATGAACCAAAGCATAACCTAGTTCACCCCCTTCATGAATGGAACCAGGGGTTTCTGGGGCTACGTGGCTAGGAATCCCACCAGGGAATGAGAATTGTTTGAAGAGTTGCTTCATTCCCTCCGCATCCTGGGAAATGTTGGGATAATATTCGCTGTAAGTCCCTTCTAGGTAGGTATTGGCTACCAGTCCGGGACCGCCATGACCAGGGCCAGCAATATAAATTGTGTTGAGGTCGTACTTTTTAATTACCCGGTTGAGGTGAACATAAATGAAGTTCAGCCCTGGGGTCGTTCCCCAATGTCCTAAAAGTCGGGGTTTGACGTGTTCTTTTGTTAAAGGTTCTCGTAGTAGGGGGTTGTCGAATAGATATATTTGCCCCACTGAAAGATAGTTAGCTGCACGCCAGTAAGCGTTGATTTTCTGTAGTTCTTCGCCTGCTAGCGGTTTGGTGTTTGGAGTACTTATTAAAGTCATATTACCCTTGATGACAAAATGATTTTGATCAGGTCTTTACTATTTCCTATTAGTTAGCGGTTTATCGTCAGCATTACATCTGACTAACGACTAATTTATCTAGTTTTTGCAGAAATATTAGGCAAAATTATTGATGGTTAAAGAGACTCAATTGAGCAACATCTCCATGAAAGGCTAACAAATTTAGTATTCAATTGCACAATTTTTAAGTTTCATTTAATCTCTTTGAGACATGGTGATAAAAAACTTCCATGTCTTTGTAGCATAGTGCATCTGTCTTATGGATGATTTAACGTCCCTGTTAATTGACTCTTACCCGGAACCGGACAAACCCATAGGAAGTAGTGGGATCACCTTGACTTATACTGTTAGGCACATTACCTAAATTCACGACTACAGCCCCATTGATGTTTGGACCCCCACAGTTAATATTGGGGTAGACACCTGTGGGTTCTATTCCTACTGGAAAATACTGTCCATTATCGCCATCTTGAATACCAGTAAATGGGGTGGAATTACCATCATAACTGAGAAGAATACCCGTGTCTGGGGATTGACCAAAAGCGTCGGGAATAAAAGTGGTATTTGGGGGTAGGCGATCGCACATCAATACATTCAGCGCAGTAGTATCACCTACGGAGAGAAAATAAATAGTATATTCCAATTCATCCCCTGAAAAAATATTACCCCCATTTAACAAACCTTGTAAGTAATTAGCCGGCCAATTAGGGTTATTATCATCTGGAGCGAAGGCAGTAGGTACATAATTGGGGGAGTTGATATCATCTACCCCATCGATGAGGTCGGTGTATTGTGTAGAATTAATTGCTGTAATCCGTTTAACTAAAACAATATTGGGGTTATTCGCCAGCGCTGGGTTAAACCCGAAGTTTTGATCAGTTATGGGATTACCAGCAACAGTTACAGCTAAGTTATTCGGTGTACTTAAAGCATCGCCAGTGGGAATATTGGGATCATTAGTATCAACTTGAATTGTGTAGTTGCCACTACCAACACCAAGAAAAATGTATGCACCATTAGCATTTGTATTGGCAGTTGCCACAACATTATTACTAGAATCTATTAATTGCAAAGTAACGTCGGGAGGTAAAGTCGGTTCCCCATTATTGAAAGTATTATCTTGATTTTGATCTTGATAAAGATTACCAGAGATAGTGGACAGAGTGTCAAGCATAAATATAGCTCCTCCGGTCATTAAGTCTAGCCCCCCTTCTCCTGAAGCACCAGATGTATCAGTAGGAAAATTCGTCAGATTCACTAGGTCTGGGTTAATAATGCTATTAATATCATTGGGAAAAACCGAGTAACCATAGATTACTTGACCATCAAAGTCTGTAAGATCGTCTATAGAAATATAAATACTAGATATCTCTTGTGAACCAACTAAGTGTGAAGGTCTGAATGCTGATTCGTTCTCCTCTCGGCGCATAACTGCACTGTTAATGTTAAATCCAGTGCCACCCCAGGTACTTGCAGGAACATTTGTCAATGTTCCATATGCGCTGGGATTACCACTGGCATCTAGGGCTGTAATTGCTGCTATGTTGAAAGGGTCATTACCACCACGTTCTAAAATTAGAAACCCAATGTCTGCGGCTGAGGCGACGGGTATGGATATACCTTCGGAAACAATATAGTCAACCCGTTCAATATTATTGGTAGCAACTGAATTTTCATTAGAAAAGCCATTATCAACACCTTTGTTAATGATAGTACCGAGTAAAGCTTCTTCCATTGTATTGGTATAAGACGATCGCATTTGAGTGTTATTGTTTGACTCAAAGAAAATCAGTTGTCTTTCTCCAGTGCTGAAGGCGTTATCTACGCGGCGAAATTGTAGTTTGTCAGCTACTAGTATTAAAGAGTAAATATTTCCCCCAAGTTGAAAGGCTGAAAGCCTTAAATCATTGGTTGCTCCCACACCAAATTCTAAATCTATGTTGCTGTTACAACCTGTGGGATAATTACCAGTACTACATGGATTCCCTACCTGAGTACTATAGTTAGTAGGCGTTGCGGATTCGTAGGTGGCTGTGAGGCTAGTTACTCCTACTTGGGCGGCCACTGGGGTGGGTGTGAGGAGTGCGATCGCACTGGCTATTCCTAGAGAAATTTCACGCAGAGACGCAGAGGCGCGGAGAGTGGGAGTTTTTAAGGGATTTTTCCTAGTGGTTTCTCGGTTGTGTTTTAATTGCTTGACAGTCCCAAAATATTTGTTGTTCATCCCCTATCTCCTTTTAAGCTGTTCGACTAAGGTGGTAACTACAGCGTTGGCGGCTTTTGTATCCTTGAGTTGATTAATCAAACTTTTTACTATGGTTTTTGGTGGCTGGGCTGGGGGAATTTTTTGTAACCCAAACCCGTTAAATAGTTCGTTGAGTTTGACAGTTATACCTATATAGGGACCACCGCCGGAACGTGTCCCGGAAAAGTCTCGGTCGTCAACTTTACCCAAAACATAGCCGGCGGCTAGTCTGAGGTTAGAGGTGAGGTAGTAACCAGCTTCCACCACAAACCCTGTCTCTGTATAGTTTGGTTGATGAATTACACGAGCCTCACCGACTAAATCCATGCTGTATCCCAAGCGATAGGTAGCCCTTAATTGTCCCAGATTAACTGTACTTGTACCGGCTAAATCGTTAGCTAAGTAAGAGGTGCTGTTACGTAGGGCATATTTACCGTAAAATTCCCATTGCCAATTTGGGGCGTAAATTGTTTCCAGGGCAAAGGTATGATCTTGAGAACCTGTACCAGTTCCTAACAATACGGTTTCGGGAATGGTTGCGGGATTTTTGCGGTATTCATAACGCAATAAGGCGTTAAATTTATCATTTTTGGGGTTACGGTAGGCTAAACCCACTTTCATGCTGGCTGTATCTCCTAGTCCGATTAATCTTTGGTTGGCGGAACTAGCTTGCTGATAACGAACTAAAGCGGTGAGGGATGATGAAACTTTGCCGATCACTCCTGCGGAAATTACGGTGTTACTACCACTGCCAGAGCTACGATGTTCATAACGGGCGCTGGCTTTATAGTTGGGGTTTTCTGTATATTCCAAGCCGACACTGTAACTATCGCCACCTGCGAAGCCAAGAGAGGCAGAGTTTTGACCAATGGCGACGGGTTGGAGGAATTGTTGTCCTGCACCGGTAGTTCCCAGAAAATCACCAAATACGTGTTCGTAAGCGACATTTAGCCGCAAACCAGGGGAAATTGTCCAACGGTTTTTTAAACCCACTGCGCCTTGGGTGGTCATTTGGTTAGCACCACCGAAAATTGAGTAGCGTCCGGTAATGCTGGTATCGGGAGTGAGTTGGTGTTCGCCGTTTACACTCAAATTGGTGATGGAGTTACCTGCAAATTGACCACCACTATAAAACTGTTGGGACAGACTAACATTCACTCCGGGTATTGCTGCCCAATTGATACCTAAGATGCTACGGTCTGGATAAACTGTGTCTGTTTGGTTGGAGACGGTGAGTTCGTTTTGGGCGAGGAAGGTGAGGTTTTTGGCGATGGGAAGGGTGAGACGCGATCGCAATTGGTCGGATTTGCGAGTTAAGGAGTCGCTAGCCAGGCGGTCTTCCCGATTTCGATGAATCCAATCAAAGTTTAAAGCCGCATCACCCAATTTTTGTTGTATCCCGGCGGAAATTGTGGTTAGGGAATTATCAACTTGGTTACCGGGAATGGCTGTAGAAGTTGGTGTAAATAATTCCTCGAAGGTATCTAAAGGTTGGGGTGCAATGCCAAAGTTATCTTCGTGGTCGTATCTTAATCTCGCTCTAGTTGTGGAGGTTAATTTACCTGTTAATTGCGCTCCATACCGAGTTTGTCCGGGGACAAAACTAACAGTGGCATTATTGGCAAAACCAGTATCCGCAAAGCGGTAATATGCACGACCTTGAAGACCATTAAAAATATCTCCTTCGGCTTCTAAGCGATAGGCTTGACCACTGACTAATCCCATTAAGTCGGAATCGTTGGTGGAATGGGCATATTCTCCGATCAATTTCCGGCCTGAACCCAGGGAAATCATGGCATCTGCGCCATACATTTCAAAGCCGCGCACTCCTTGATTTTCTTGGATGTAAGTTGCACCTAACCAGCTTTCTTCGTTAATGACGCGAGATAGGTTGTATTGCAAGCGTCCAGCATAGATGTTGCTCTCGGATTCTTGACCATCATATTGATAACTGGTGACGATGCGGCGAACTAATACTTCTCCATCCTCACTGATGTCTGTACGCAGGATGGGTTCCCGGAATAAAATTGTCCCGCGATCGTAATCAATTTCATAATCTGGGCCGCGGTTGAGTCGTTGACGTTGTAGAACGGTTCCGGGGCGATTCAGTTCTTCTAATTCCAAAAAGACGTTTTCACTACCGGGAACTAATAGCCGGCGTGAGAGGAAGTAAAAACCGCTAGTGCCATCTGGGGCGATCGCATCTCGTTGGAAAGCCTGGAGATTATTACCGTAAAAACCCGTAAATTCTAAGTCACCGAAGTTATAATTAGTTTTTAATCCGTGCAGTTGCCGAGTCAGGGCTGTATATTGCTGTGACTGGCGGGCAAATTCTTCGGTGTCGTAGTCTCCCCACATAGCATAATCGGGGCTGCTACCTGGGATCTCGCTGGAACGCTCAAACCGCAGATATAAGCTGTCACGGGAAGGAGTGAGGGCGTTAATTGTGGAACTATCACCGTAAACTGGATAGTTTTGCTCACGAAATTGATCTTGGCGAAATAACCGACTTTCACAGTTACAATCTTCGTTGAGATTATTCTGACTGTCATAAGCACCAGTAAATAACCAATCTCCTACTTTCCCGGTAGCAAATACTGCCGAACGCACGTCTAATTGGCTACTATTATCTTGGTCTGGGGGTAGAAAATCCCGAAATCTGCTGTAAAAATTAGTGCTTCTACCTCCAAAGCGGACATCTATCACCCCAGTTACTAAACTAGAGCGTAAAGCGGTTTGGAATTGTAATTGCGTAAAGGCTTCTAAATCGTTAGATGCGGCGCGGATTCTTACTGTTTGGGCTTGTAAAGGCGATCGCAATTGGGCTGTAAATTGTCCCCCCTTGGCTTCTACCTGAAATCCCGGCTGGTCTGGTTTGAAATCGGTACTGATAAACTCACCAGCTGTAGGAATCAGAGTAACAACACTCTTACGATTGGAGAGATTACCATTTTCATCCAGCAATTGACCCCTGACTGTAGCCACAGAACGACCATCAGCAGGAACACGCGCTTCTAGGGTTTCCACTGTGAGTTGGGTGGGCGCTCCCCGCACTGTGACACTAACGGTAATTGCGGTTTCTGTGTCACCTGCTATTTGTGCAGAAATCTCGTTTACCCCTTCTTTCAGGGAAACACCATACCATGTCTGCGTGACTAAGTTAGTCTTTTCATTAGTTTCTGTTCTCCCAATTAAACTCACATCTGCTAATACGCCGTTGACACGCAGTTCGATTTCTTGACCTACGGGAAATTGCAAAATTACTGTACTGGCTGGTACATCTGCAATGGCGTTGGGAGCGGGTGTGAGAATGTTAACAACAGGCGGTGTTTCTGGTGTCTGTGCTAGTTGAATTAAACCTTTGGGTAGTGGTTGATCTCCTGTGGGTTGAAATGAGGGAATTTCTTTGGAAGGGGTGGGTAAAACAGGTGTTTGACTCTCGGCTTTTAACTTGGCTATTTGACGCAACTTTTCCCGGAATTTCGGGTTTGTTGTGGGTTGCGGTTTGGTTAATTCAGATGATAAGGAATCCCCAGTCTCCAATTCCTGCTCCCCAGTCCCCTCGAAGTTAAGAGAAGTATCAGAGTTTTCCGGCGCTGCGGCCTTAGCGATCGCGGGATATAATATCATGCTGATAGATCCGGCTATGGCTACCATCAACTTCAAATTTAAGGTATTTCCTGGTATTATGGCTTTCATTTCTCAACTTGCTCCTCAAGGCTGGGGGTAACGGCGAAGTTCATACGTACCAACCCACCAGGCTCTAAACGGACTAAGCGAGATTGGCTATTGCGTTCGCGGAATTTTTTATTAGGAGCCAAGGTATAACCAGGGATGCTACTGAGGTCTAAAACTCCTGTATGACTTCCAGGTAACATATTGGCTACGGAAAATAAGCCGTTTATATCAGTAGTAATGCGGTTACCATTTTGTAAAATTACCACAGCATTACTAATACCCGGTTCTCCCTCTTGTTGTTCACCATCAAAGTTTTGATCAACAAAAACCCGTCCGATAATGGTTCCTGAATCTGAGGTAATTCCGGCTCGGATTCTTAAGTAGTGGCTAGCTGGTCCATCTTTGATCTCAAAATTATTATCAACCCGTTGTGCATTCACAATCGCACTATTGCGACCAGAACCCCGCACAGCATCGGGAGTTAGTTGCACAGCGTAGGCTATATTTAATATTTTCCCAGTGGGAATGGTTGTTGGTAGCTCAAATGTGATGGTAGAACCGTTGTGTGAGGCAGCTATTTCCACTGGTTGACGATCCATTTCTGCTACAACTGATGTGGATAAAAACCTAAATCCTAAAGGTAAATTATCAGTCACTATTAAATTGTTTAAAGCTACATCACTTTGATTCCGAATCGAGAGCCGATAAATGGCTGTATCACCGGGTTCTGCTGTGGAGCGATCGCCTGTTTTAACAATCTGTAACTGATTACTTTGACACATCCCCGTGCTAAATCTAAAAGCTAATAAATCTAGTCCCACAGTTTCAGCATTGGGGACAACAGCCACTGTATCTGTGATGCTAGTACCCCCTGTAGTCGTGATGGGTTCACCATCTAAAGAAGTCGCCAAATATCGAATAACATTATTATTACTGTCCCCAGTATTTTCTAATATTTCAATTTTTACCCGTCGTTGTTGATAAATAGAATTACTTGGGGGATTGACTACAAAAATATAGGTTCTTCCGGGGTCAGTTTGACCAATATTCGGATCTAGTAAAAAGTTATAAGTACCGCGTGGTTGTTCATTACTCAAGACATAGGGATTAATATTCTGACTATTTGGTGCTAATCCAGCCGGAATATTATTATTAGGAATATTCGGTACTTCTGTTAACGTCAAGGGAACTATGTTGCCTAATTCTGTTCCTGTGGGGTCGTTAGGATTAGGTTCATAAACACCTACAGAAAAACCTGTATAGTCTGGTAAAAGTTCACCACTACAACCCAAAATTCTGCCGAAGGGGTCAATTAATGCCGTGTTAACCGTCTCTATATTTCCAGAACTACCTTGAAATTGTAAATCGGTCCCAGGAACTGTATAAGTATAACTAGCCTGATTTTTAATAGCTGGCGCAGTCTCAGATTTTGCGGCTTTGATATAGATAGAACTGTATAATATACCTCCCATAATCAAAGTTGTGGTTAACCTTGGTAACCATCTGTAATTAAAAAACTTTTTTTTGTTATTTGCAACCCGATTCACTAAATATTTCTCCTCTGGCGTGGGTAGTAAATAGAGGGATGTAGAGATATAGTTTTAGTCAATCTCTACAATAATTTGGCTTCATATAAAATCGGTTTTATCAACAGAAATAATAAGACCAAATTTCCCATCAAAAAATTCCCCAACAATTTAGCGCACTTGCACTTGATAATTGGCTGTGACTGTGGTTTTGGCATTTACCACTGGTAAATATAAGCGGATATGAGTGTAAGCTGTGGCTGGTGCTGGTTTAACTTCTACATTGCCATTAGGAAGAGTAACTTTAACTGTAGGTTGATCTACAAAGCTACGTCCGCCATCAATGCTATAAGTGATTTTGCTGTTTGCACTCACATCAGTTTTTGCTGATTTCAGCACATATACCATCCCTTGAGGAATGGGTTGGTTGAGAGTCAGATTTTTGACTGGGCGATCGCCTGTGTTTTCGCCCTTTAAGGTATAACGTAGTACGTCCCCTGGTTGGACGGTGGCTTTACCTTGTAAAAGTTGCCATTTTTTAACTTGCTTACCTTGCTGATCTTCGGTTGTTACTTGCTTTTCGGCTTCTAAGCGTAACTGGACTTGACCTTTTTTAGCATTTTGCGCGATCGCAATCCCAGATTCCCCAAGATTGCCTAATACTGGTATATTACCGACAAATGGCACTGTGGCAATTAGAGCGATCGCACCTAAACCGACAATTGAAAATCTTTTCATTTTTATCACCTCAAAAACTGCTGTGATCTGATTGTTATTGTTAGATGTAGAGACATAGCATTGCTACATCTCTACTAGATGACAGGGCTAAAAGATTGCATTTTCTTGATATTTATGCTCTAAATTAGCTCTGTCAATCCATTACACAGACTTAGTTCACTCTGCGTTGGAAAGTAAAGGTCCCAGTCCCAGTGATACCGGGAGGAACAGTTCCCACAGTATTAGTATACTGAGTCACATCAGTAGCTGGGGTTGTCCCGGTTATGTCAGTACCGAGAGTTACAGGATTACCATTGAAGAACTGAATCGTTAAAGTTCCAGAAGAAGCCGCAGCCGAGCCTACGACGTTGCTGGTATCAATAACAGTATCGCTATTGTTATCTAAAGCCCAGTTATTCGGTGCAGTAATACCATTTTCCACAATTACCACATTGCTAGCGCTCAAAATCACGTTAGTGTTACTACCATCTTGAGCTTCGGAAATATTGGTATAGGTAATCCGGTACTCAATAATGTTTCCTGGTGCTGGCTGCTTATTAGTGGTGCTAAAAGTGCCATCAGTACCCTGTACAGCAGGGCCAGTTCCCGGTAAGATCCGTGAGACTTTCTCTAGTTTCAAGAACCCAGTATACACACGGTCGATAGTAGTATTCTGAGTTTCAGTTTGTAAACCAGGGGTAGCATCATCCACAAAAGCTGTAACGGGTACTGGGAAACCCCTGTCAATATCAGTAGATAACGGACTATTAGCAGGTAAATCCACTGAAACAGTGTAG
Source organism: Nodularia harveyana UHCC-0300 (assembly GCF_034931085.1). Taxonomy (NCBI): domain Bacteria; kingdom Bacillati; phylum Cyanobacteriota; class Cyanophyceae; order Nostocales; family Nodulariaceae; genus Nodularia; species Nodularia harveyana. Next base: position 179,652 of record NZ_JAYGHG010000003.1, read on the forward strand.
TTTACATTGCCTCCTGCTGGGACGTTAGGAATGGTGATGTATTCAGCAGCGTTATCAATTGGAGTACCACCAAAAGTAAACTGAGTACCATCCCAGACGTAAGTTCTCGTCTCATTATTAGCGTTAATGGTGACTTCTGTACCAGTAGGTAAATCACCAGGAGTTGCTGGTGGTGTGGGTACTAGGGAAATCGGAGCCGCAGCACCACCAGTATTTTGTATTGTGTTATCGAAAGTTACAGCACCTGGGTCAAGTGTGTCGCCTGGTGCTAAACCTGCGGGAACCGGAGTTGATCTGTTGGTGAAGTCGTCATTATTATTGTTGGGACCAACTGCATCTGGTTGATTATTCGGACCATTGAGAACAGAAACGGGAGCATTGATGTCAAAGGTGTTGGCTTCACCACCAGGACCAGTACCCTGGTTGTTATTGGTGTTGTCACCAATGGGGTCAGTACCAGTGTTGGTTAGGTCTGTTGGGTCGTTAATGAAACCATCGGAAATTCCAGGAGTTGTATCTGGAACACCATCTCCATTGGTATCTGTACTCACGCCATTCTCATCTAGAGGAGGATTAACACCATCATAGTTACTGGGATTATCGTCCCCAGATTCGTCATAAATAATGTTATCTGGAACACCATCCGTATTCGCGTCTACTGGTGGAACACCATCGGTTTGACCAAATAATTGGGCAATGTTGTTGACAGTTACAGTCGCAGCAGTCACAGTATCTCTAACTTTGACCTGCAATGAGAAGCCAGGTACTGTTACACCAGGAGCAACACTTGTCAAGGTTCCGGGGTCATTAATAAAACCAACACGGGTGACAGTACTCAAATCACCAGGAGCAGCAGTAGTCCACGCTGCTTGATTAGCATCAGTTGTCACTGGAGTAGTGGTATACACAACTTGCCAATTAGCTGGTGCTGTGGGGGTGGCGGCTAGTTCAGTATTTAGGGGAATTGCATCAGAAACTAAGATGCGAGGTTGTTGCGAACCATTGAGGTTGATGTTTGTTCCCACTAATGCTGTGGGGACAATTCCACTACTTGTGGGGTCGGTATTCCCAACTTCCAAACTCAAGCTATAGTCTAATGTGTCATCTGTGATGGCTGGAGTTCCTTGGTTGGTATAAGTACCCCTAACTTTGCGAACTGTAGCGAAGGCATAAGGCTTCGGCGGCACAGCACCTACAGTCGCCTCTGGGGTAGCACTAGCTTCTCTAATATCCGTTGGGTCTGTTAGTTGTCCAGGTACTTCATTAGGAACACCATCGGCGTTATCGACAGTATAAACATCAAGAGCGTCAGGAGTACCCCTCTGTTGGTTCTGATCATCATTAGGTGTATTACCTAATTGAACGCCAATGATCTGATTTTCAGTCGCACCAGCGTTTACAGTCACAGGAACCCGGACTAACACTGAACTATCGGGGGGAACTGAACCAGTGATTAATTCAGTACCAGGAATAGTATTCCAAGTATTTCCACCATCTTCACTGACTTCTATAACACCCGCAGTACCAGGTCCAGTGACAGTTACCGCATTTGGAATACTAAATCTACCTGGGTCGTTACCAACGTTAGTAACAGTGTACGTATATAAGAGGCTATCGCCGGGTACTGGTGATGTATTATCCACGCTACCAACAACGGTAACACCGGCGACTTCAGCTACAGTTACTATAACTGGGTTAGATGTGGAGTTGATGGTTGTTCCATCAGGGTCTTCATAGGTAGCGGTGGCGGTGTTACTAATGTCTTGGCCTCCGGCAGCACCTGCACCTATTACAGGTAAGGCAAATTGGAAAAAACTACTAGTTAATAATGCTGTTGCTACTAACGAGCGATAAAATTTTGATTGCTTTTTCTGGGAATGCTTCATCTCAATTCTTATTTATGTGTTTGTACATAGTTACGGATGGTTGACCAAGTTCTGATACATAAATTTACTTTACGTCCTCAGTCAATTTGCTGGTTTTTTGCGTCCTGAAATCAGGTCTTTAGAGGCATGAAAATCATCATATTCTTATATGGGCATAAATATGTCCTGTGTTTATACTTATTTAATTATGTTGATTTGATGAAATATATTGAATCAATCTAAGTAAATTCCTATGGTCATCAAAGGATGATATTCTTACAATTCTTACTAGACAAGACTTATAAGCCAAAGACTATTTTTTTCATTATCAGAATAAAAAATACAAGTTATTTAAATTAGTCGGTGATGGAAAATTACTTATTAATATGATTACTGTGAGTATTAGTATCTTTATAAAGAAAGCATAAAAAATAGCACAAACATATCCGCAGAATGTTATGGACACATTACAGCTTGCAACAGTACGACTGTTCTGTGATAACTGAATTAAAGATAGTATTATGAAGGATTGTTTCTAGTCGCCTCTTAGGTATCACTAAGCCGATATGTCAGATCACAAGCTCGCCCCATCTTTAAATGGACATCTGCCCCATTCTCACGACAATAGCCAGAATACCATTCGGATTCGGGGTGCTAGGCAGCATAATCTGAAAAATATTGATTTGGAATTACCGCGCGATCGCCTGATTGTGTTTACTGGTGTTTCGGGTTCGGGTAAGTCTTCTCTGGCCTTTGATACCATTTTTGCTGAAGGTCAACGGCGGTATGTGGAGTCCCTCAGCGCCTACGCGCGGCAATTTTTGGGTCAATTGGATAAACCGGATGTGGAAGCCATTGAGGGCTTAAGTCCGGCGATTTCCATCGATCAAAAGTCTACTTCCCATAACCCCCGTTCTACTGTGGGGACGGTGACGGAAATTTACGATTATCTGCGGCTATTATTTGGTCGTGCTGGTGAACCCCATTGTCCAATATGCGATCGCTCCATCGCACCCCAGACCATAGATGAAATGTGCGATCGCATTTCCGAACTACCAGACCGGACTAAGTTCCAAATTCTTGCGCCGGTTGTCCGGGGAAAAAAGGGGACTCACCGCAAGCTGTTATCAAGTCTCGCTTCTCAGGGTTTTGTCCGGGTGCGTGTAGATGGGGAAGTGCGGGAACTCTCTGACTCGATAGAATTAGATAAAAATATTACCCACACCATAGAAGTTGTTATTGACCGCTTGGTGAAAAAAGACGGTATTCAAGAGCGTTTGGTAGATTCTTTGTCTACGTGCTTAAAACAGTCTGGTGGAATTGCTACCATTCTTGTCAGTGTGACATCTGAGAATGGTGAAGATACAGAAGAAGAATTAGTATTTTCCGAAAACTTTGCTTGTCCGGTACATGGGGCGGTTATGGAAGAGTTATCCCCCCGCTTGTTTTCCTTCAACTCCCCTTATGGTGCTTGTCCCCATTGTCACGGCATCGGGACTTTAAAGACATTTACGCCTGATTTGATTGTACCAGACCCGGAAGCACCAATTTACGCGGCGATCGCACCCTGGTCGGAAAAAGATAATTCTTATTATTTGGAACTGCTTTATAGTGTCGGACAATCTACTGGTTTTGAGTTGCAAGCAAGGTGGAGTCAGCTAACAGTAGAACAGCAGCATACAGTGATGTATGGGGAGAAGAAGGAACGAACCGCAGAGGCGCAGAGGACACAGAGTTTTAAGGGTGTGATTCCGATTTTGCAACGTCAATATGAGGGTGGAACGGAGTTAGTTAAGCAGAAGTTAGAGCAATATTTGGTTGACCAACCCTGTGAGGTTTGCGGGGGAAAACGTTTAAAACCAGAGGCTTTAGCGGTACGTTTGGGACAATATGGTATTTTAGATTTAACAGGGGTTTCCATTCGGGATTGTCGGCAAAGAATTGATCAGTTAAAATTGAGCGATCGCCAAATTCAAATCGCTGATTTAGTCCTAAGAGAAATCAAAGCTAGATTGCAATTTTTATTAGATGTAGGCTTAGATTATCTCACCCTCGACCGTCCCGCCATGACCCTTTCTGGTGGAGAAGCCCAACGCATACGTTTAGCCACACAAATCGGTTCTGGGTTAACAGGTGTACTTTACGTTTTAGACGAACCCAGCATAGGTTTACATCAACGAGATAATGGACGCTTACTCAAAACTTTAACTAAATTACGCGACTTAGGTAATACTTTAATCGTTGTAGAACACGATGAAGAAACCATCCGCGCCGCCAATTATATAGTTGATATTGGACCCGGTGCAGGAATCCACGGCGGAAACATTATTTCCCAAGGGAATTTAGAAACCTTACTCGCAGCCGAAGACTCTTTAACAGGCGCTTATTTATCCGGAAGACGAGTCATTCATACACCCGCAGAACGGAGAAAAGGAAACGGGCGCAGTTTAGTTATTGAAAACGCCCATCGCCACAACTTAAGAAATATCAATGTCGAAATTCCTTTAGGTAAACTCGTCGCGGTTACAGGTGTTTCTGGTTCCGGTAAATCAACCCTAATTAACGAATTACTTTATCCCTCATTACAACATCATTTAACCAAAAAAGTTCCCTTACCCAGACATTTACAAGAAATTAAAGGCTTAAATGCAGTTGACAAAGCGATCGTCATCGACCAATCACCCATAGGACGCACACCCCGTTCTAACCCCGCAACTTATACAGGTATATTCGATGCAATTCGGGATGTCTTTTCCCAAACAGTCGAAGCCAAAGCCAGGGGATATAAACCCGGACAATTTTCTTTTAACGTTAAAGGTGGACGTTGTGAAGCTTGTAGCGGTCAGGGTGTAAATGTCATTGAAATGAACTTTCTTCCCGATGTTTATGTCCAGTGTGAAGTTTGCAAAGGTGCAAGATATAACCGGGAAACCTTGCAAGTCAAATACAAAGATAAATCAATTTCAGACGTTCTCAACATGACCGTTGAGGAAAGTTTAGAATTTTTCCAAAACATTCCTAAAGCTGTTACCCGTTTGCAAACCTTAAATGATGTCGGTTTAGGTTACGTCAAACTTGGACAACCTGCAACCACCTTATCAGGAGGAGAAGCCCAACGGGTGAAATTAGCCACAGAATTATCTCGCCGGGCGACAGGTAAAACCCTGTATTTAATAGATGAACCAACCACAGGGTTATCTTTTTATGATGTCCATAAATTGTTGGATGTGTTGCAAAGATTAGTAGATAAAGGAAACTCAATTTTAGTCATTGAACACAACTTAGACGTGATTCGTTGTTCTGATTGGGTGATTGATTTGGGTCCAGAAGGTGGCGACAAAGGCGGAGAAATCATTGCTGCGGGTACACCAGAAGAAGTCGCCAAAAATTCCCGTTCTTATACTGGACAATATTTGCAGCAGGTGTTACAGCAATATCCGGCGGTGAGGACATAAGAGGATGTTTCACGCAAAGGCGCAAAGGCGCAAAGGTGGAAAGGTTGGAAAGCTGGAAAGGTCAGGATTCAGTAGTTACATATTCATGAACTCTTCTCATCCTCTCCGCGCCTCTGCGCCTCTGCGTGATCAAAAAATAATCTCTCAAAACACTAGCCATCCCCAAAATTCTATGCTATGATGACAAAGTATGAAACGCAAGGCTCAGTAGCTCAGTTGGTTAGAGTACGGGACTCATAAGCCTGGGGTCGTCAGTTCAAATCTGACCTGAGCCATTTAAAACAGATAAATTTAATTATTATTTAACTATTGAATAATGGGTGCAAACTCTTTATTCATAAACCTTTGTCTAGTCTTATGCATCTGCATCAAGCTTTTTGAACCATATTCTTTACTAATTAAAAAATAAATAGAGCAAAACTGAATAGTGAAAACACCAGGAAATATCATTATTCCACAGGAAAAGCTGACTTGCTATCTTCTAGTCCCCCGCATCAAAGATGATAAATCCAAGTTTTTAGCCCAAGCAGGATTTACACAAAGTAACCCAGAAGATTTATTAACAGCTATTTTTCAACTCACGACTACCAACGAAACAATAGAAGATATCACTAATGAATATGGAACCTTTTACACCATAGAAGGAAATCTACAAGGAGTAAATGGTCAAAGTTTAGCAGTTGTCACAGTTTGGCTAGAATCAAAACATGACCAGAATTTTCGGTTTATTACTCTAAAACCAAAGAAGGATAAAAATGGATGAAGTTATCACTATATCAGTACGTCGCTCTCAATTGTGATTTACCACAATACAACCTCAAAAAGGGTGATGTTGCTACGTTAATTGATTATGTGACTCATCCTAGTGGTGGTGAAGATGGTTATATATTAGAAGTCTTTAATGCAGCAGGTGATTCTATTGCTGTTTTTACTGTTCCTATGTCAGCAGTGGAAAAAATGCCTAGTGATGCAGTGCTGGCTATTCGTCCATTAGCAGAGTTAAAATAGTTATCTTATTTTCCAGTAATTAGGGAAATTATTACCACTACCGAATGTGAGTATAATTGCTGATGAATAACTCTTTACCTTTTGCTGCGCTACCTTGTTTGTAGTTATTCATGGCATACTGCAATTCCCACTCCCATATCTGAGAGTCGGGAAATTTTTCTCTAATTTGAGGTGAATCATCGTAAGTTATTAACCAACGGTGATGACATTCTCTGAGCAATTCCGCAAATCTTTGATGCTCAAATGTTGTGTGTAAATCACCATCTTTACCATATAACCTCGATTTAGTCGCCGTAAAATAAGGTGGGTCTAAAAATATAAAGACGTTTTTCCCCTCTGTGTCTAATAGTTCGCTGTAATCTAAGTTAGTGATTTTGACATCATCGGTTAAAATTTCTGCTAATTTCTCTAGTCGTTCTATTGAGGAGTAGGTAAACCGTTTCTGAAAAGCTTGCTCAGAATAACCTCCAGATTCTACAGTACCAGAAAAGGTAATTCTATTGAGAATAAAAAAGCGGGCTGCTCTCTCAAAATCAGATAATGTTTGAGTATCTATAGTGGTTAGTTCTTTAAATAGGATTTTACCATCTGTATATTTATCTTTTACCCGGCGGATTTCTTCGACTAGCTGGGGTAAATTAGATTTCGCATATTTCCAAAATAGAAATAATTCGCGGTTTAAATCGTTTATCCAGATTTTTAGGTGAGGAAATTTCTGCTTTAAGTAAATAAAGACGGAACCTCCTCCTACAAATGGTTCTCGAAATTCAGAGAAGTTTTCAGGTAAGTGTTCGGCTATTTGGTTGATGGCTCTAGACTTACCACCAGGGTATCTTAATGGGCTTTTTATCATGGAGGAATGAACCACAAAGGACGCAAAGGACACGTTCGCGTAGCGTCTCCCCTTGGGAGAAGGAAGAGGGGAGGAAGGAAGAAAAGATTTTTATTTGGTGGGTGGTGTGAAACCAAGCATGGAAAAAATCCAGTGATACCATTCTGGATGGGTGATGAGAACGTTTAATGCTGATGCTAAGTCTATGTTGTCTAGGTCTTTGTTATATATGCTGATAATTAAATCATAGATGAGGTCTAATAGAAGTCTATCTTGTTTATTTAATGGGGTGAATTTGCCGTTAGGACTATTTTGCAGTTGGTTAATATATTCTTTTCCTACTTTACCTGTGATTTGTGGTAGACGTTCATCTCTGATTAATTGAAACTTGGTTTGCGGATGAATAATTACTAATTCGTTGAAGTTACCAATGCGGTTGGTAAAGGGAGTACCGTTGATTTGCAGAAATCCAATTACATAATTCTGATTACTGTTTTCTATGACGATATGCTCTGGTAATTTTCTTTTACCTAAGCGATACTGGGTGAGTTTAATGGGTTTGATGTGGTTGAAGGCTTCGGCTATTGTCTTTAATTTACCAATATCATCATAGTCAGCAATGATGGCGGAGTTAGTATATTTTTGCTCTAATTCTTTTTGATGTTGAATGAGATACTCAGTTACAGGGTTGGCTGGGGCGGTTTCAGTTCCATCAGGTAAGTAAGATAATAGTTTTTGATTCAGGTTATTTAAGTCTATAGCAGCAGGTTCTTGAATAGCTTGTATCAACTGTATTAAAACTTCCATTGATACCTGTTGCTGTTGTTGTAAAAGTCTCAGTTGCTGTGCTATTTTTTCCTGGTTATCTAGTTCATATATATCTGTTTTTTCAATGGTTAAGGGTATTCCATGCACTCTATAGTTATAGTAGTCAGCCGCACGGTTTAAGGCAGACCTAATGGGTTTTTTCGCTAAAATATCATCTAAATCTTCTGGCTGAAATATCTGCTGTAAGTTAATGTTTACAGATTGCAGTTTAATTTGAATAATTTCTTTAATTTCTGTTTCTGTGGGTTGACGTAAATAAACTTGAGAGGGGAAACGCCCCAAAATAGAGTTGTCAAAGGTTGATTTAAATTGTTCCCATCTGTCAGGAAATAAATTGAGAATAATTAAGCTGTTGGGAACATGGGTAAAAATTTCTTTGATAGCTTCCCCAAAGTTTAATAAGATTTCTTTGTTATGGGGAAGTCCTAAGCCTTCTAACTGGTCAAAAATAATGATTAAAGGTTCATCGAGGCTAGATAGTTTACCTAAAACTGATATGGCTTCTAAGGAAAAGGCTTCTTGACTAATTTCTTCTCCCCAATTGGGTAAGCCAATGGTTTCTGCTTCTTCATCTGTTAACACATTACCGGCTAACCACCGAGTGGTAATATTCCTATATCTATAATCTGTATAGCTACAATATTTGACCATTCCTTTGATGATAGATAAGGCAAAACTTCCCGCAGCGTAGTTGCTCATCCACCATTCATTAATAGTCTTTTCAATATACAGCCAATATTCTCGCTTGCGTTGGGTATTTTCTGCGCCTAATGCGTTGATGTGATTTTCTTCTAGTTGATATAAGGCTTTGATGATTTCTATATCTTTTTGTTTGACATCTCTGTGAGGAAGACTGAGGATTTTCCGAAAGGTGTTAATAATTAAGTAGTCTAGTTGTGGGAGGTGTCCAACTTTTTGGACTAGAGATTCTAATATGCGGCTATATATATGATAAAGTACGGATTGAGAATTATTCGGCTGACGAATAAATAATAATCTGTTACTGGATAGTCGCTCTTGTGCTAGTCTCATCATCAGGTGAGTTTTACCAGAACCAGGCTCGCCAATTACTACTATGCCTTTACTTTGATGGTTGGTATCTCTTTTAATATCATTTAAACCTGTTTTGAGGGTGAGAAATTCTCTCTGATAGGTGTTGAGGGAATCGGGATGATTTTGAAATGGAGTGTCAACTCTACTGCTGGTAAATGGATTAGGTTGTTCTTTGAGTTTTTCTAGCATGATTTTTCTATAAAGATGGTAGGTAAATTCAGCATCATATCTGGCACTATGTGCCATGTCGGAAATGAAATATTGCTGATTAGCCCGTAAGTTAAAATATTTGCTTAAATAATCTAAAGAATAACTTTCTAATCCGTTCCAGGTATTTTTCGCTAAGTTCCAAGTACAGTCAAATTGTAATTTTGGCCAAATTAAACCTACTTGGCGGAAGTTATATTTGAGAACTTCAATATCATGTTCTGCGTAATGACAGATGATTTTTTTACCCTGAACAAGTGATAAAAATTCTCTGAGTAGGGTTTTTAAGGTTTTCAGGTTAGGACTATTTGGAGATATGCGGGGATGGTCGCTAGAGAAACCTTCATAAATTACTAAGCCTTGACTATCTATCAGGGCTAATTCACTTAAGTCCGGTTGTCCTTCGGTATCTAAAACAACAAAATCCATATGACTGTAATTATACTTTTTTTATTGTATCATTAGTATCAATCAATGTAATGCTATTCAGAATAAAAGACCTACTTTTCTCTAAAAATCAAATAATTTTTTAGTATCTATTGAAAACAGAATCGCTAGTTAAATATTATTTTCCTCATTGCGCTGCATTAACTTTGCTAAAATTATCTCTAGTCTTTCTAAAGCAGCGTTAGTTGAGTTTTGGCTATCTCTTAATTCCAGAACTACATCATCTAATATCGCGTTTCTCGCTCTAGTGGTATCTATAAAGTCGCTGGCATTGTCTACAAACCTATCAATTTTTGCACCCATAGCCTGAACGGTTAGGGATAAACCGTCAAGCTGGTTTTGGGTAATATCTTGACGGTCAATTAATCGGTTAATTTTGTGGTCTGAAGATTCCGCATATTGTGCAGTGGAAATTAACAGATGTTTAACAGTGTCTAATTCATTTTCAAAATAGTCTAAACGCTGTGGGTCTCTCATGGTGATTTCTCCTGTGTTAACCATTCTTTCAACATTTGATTAATAACTTGTCCCATTGGTTTATTTTGTTTGGCACAAGCTACTTTAAAGTCGGTCTTAACCTGTTTATCTATATAAACACTTAACTCTGTCATCCCTTCTGGAATCTTTTTAGGCATTTTTTTTATTAACTCGATATCTAGTATTCTCGCATTACCTCCAGGATTTGGCTAACTACGTATTACGCGATTGCTCGATTTAGTTATTCTATCACTAGACGATCGCCAGTGTCTGATTACTTCGGCAACTGACCAAGCTTGGGCGATCGCACCTTTAGGTTCATGAGGCGAATCTCCATCAAAAATCTCTGAAATCGAGTGAATACAGCCGTCATTCAGGAAGTGGTCTAGCAATGGTTGCCAATCAAAGGGTAAGGGTCTTTCTGGGTAACAACGCTGCCACGCACGGGTAAAGGGACCAATTAGCCAAGCCCACACAGTCCCTTGATGATAGGCGCGATCGCGCTGTTCTGAGTCCCCTGTATATTTACTGATATAATCGGGGTCGCCTGGGTCAAGACTACGCAAACCATAGGGAGTCAGTAACCGGGAAGTCGCTAAATCCACTACTGCCCGCCCTTGATGTTGGGAAAATCCGCAATGATGCAGAGATAAGGCTAAAACCGCATTGGGACGAATCTGGGAATTGCGACCATCATCTGGATCGATGGTGTCGTATAAATAACCCATCTGTGGATTCCAGAACTTTTGCAGAGAAATGGTCACTTGTTGGGCTTGGTGAGTGTAACGCTGTGCTTGCTTGGCTAAACGTGCCGCATCACCATAATTCATTTGGCTTAACCGTTCCGCCCATTGACTCATCCAACATAAAGCCGAATACCACAGGGCATTAATTTCTACTGCTTTCCCATCGCGGGGCGTTACAGGTTTTCCCCCAATCACCACATCCATCCAGGTGAGGGCGACACCGCACACATCCCAACTAACTAACCCATCAGTGGCATCAACTTGGATGTTATAACGTGTACCACCCATAAATGCTTTATGAATTTGCTGCACTACAGGAAATTGTGCTGCTAAAAATTCCCAGTCCTGGGTAGCTTCTAAGTAAAGTCCTAAAGTTTCAATCCACCATAAAGCGGCATCAATACTGTTATAAGACGGTTCACCACCAAAATCAGGAAAAACGTTAGGGATTAAACCGTGGCGACAGTAACGCCCAAAGGTTTCTAATAGCCCTTTTGCTAATTCAAAGCGCTGTGTAACTAAGGCTAAACCCGGTAAAGCAATTAAGGTATCACGTCCCCAGTCGTTGAACCAGTGATAACCTGCAATGACTGTGGGGCCAGCGATGGAGGCGCGATAAACTATAAATTGGTCGCTAGCTGTTAATAATTGCTGCCAAATGGGGGAAGAAGATTGATTTTTGACTGGGGCGAAAGTTTGCGATCGCCTTTGTTGTTCTGCTTCCACAGCTGCGGCGAAAATTTCGGGACTCAGCAGAGTTTGCATGGGGTCGGGAAAACCAATCTTTGCTTCTAGGGTGACTGTATCTCCCGGTTGGAGTTTGACTGTTAGGTAACCAGGACTGTAAAGGTCTTCTTTATCTCTTAATCCTCTGGCTGTTTCTTCTGGTAACTGATAATCCCAATACCAAACTGCATCGGCTTGATATTCTCCTTGAGTCCAACGTAAATGCCAAGGTGTGCCGAAGTTTCCGGTAAACATGGCTTGCAGACAAACTTGATTTTCGCCGAGTAGTTGGGAAAATTGTAAACCAGGATCAGCTTTTTGCTGGTGATGAAAGTCCCGATCGCCTATGAGTAGCCGTAGCCTTAAAATGGCGGTATCACGGCCTTCATAGCGATATTGCATCAATAGCCGATGGGAACCCATATCTTTTTCCCCATCTCCCAAAGCATGAGGCATCAATAATTGTCTTTTTATCTGCCAGTTATCTTCTTGCCAAATCCATTGCGGAACTGGGTTAATATCAAAAGAGTGTAGCAGTTTGTAGCCTTGGGGGGAAACTTGACCATCAGCCCAAAAGTTCGTCCCTAATGCGATCGCTTTTCCTGATACTTCTAAACTGGCTTCTAAGTGAGAAAATAGCAAGGTGCGACCAGAAGGCGGATTAGTCGCCCCCAATAGCCAACCATGATAAGTGCGGGTGCGAACATCAGAAATAGTCCCACTAGCAAAACTCCCCAAGCCATTGGTAAGTAACCATTCTCTTGTATTTAAATCAGGCATTTGTTACTCAAAATCGTTATGACTATGATACAGTCGTAACAGATTGTAATTAAACTGTAACAATTGTAAATGGGTGAGTGTTAACTAACCCAAATTCCCAAGTTATTATACTTATATAAGTTGAAGGAGAATTGGCTGAATGTCCCTCACTTACACAACAGAAGGATGCCTCCGTGTTGGTCAACAGGCTCCTGAATTTACGGCGACTGCTGTGGTAGACCAAGAATTTAAGACAATTAAACTTTCCGACTATCGCGGTAAGTATGTCGTTCTGTTTTTCTACCCCTTAGATTTTACCTTTGTTTGCCCCACTGAAATCAGCGCATTTAGCGATCGCTACGAAGAATTTAGCAAAGTTAACACTGAAATTCTCGGTGTTTCCGTAGATAGCGAATTTTCTCACCTAGCCTGGATTCAAACTGACCGCAAATCAGGCGGTGTGGGCGACCTCAACTATCCTTTAGTTTCCGATATCAAAAAAGAGATTAGTGCCGCTTATAACGTCCTAGATCCAGCCGCAGGTATTGCCTTACGCGGTTTGTTTATCATTGATAAAGACGGTGTACTACAGCACGCCACCATTAATAACCTTGCCTTTGGTCGCAGCGTTGATGAAACCTTGCGGACATTACAAGCACTTCAGTATGTTCAGTCCCACCCTGATGAAGTCTGCCCAGCCGGTTGGCAACCAGGGGATAAAACCATGAATCCTGACCCTGTGAAGTCTAAAGTTTACTTCTCTGCTGTCTAGATTTTTCTAACAGGTCACATTGCTTAAACCACAGATGTACAGAGATGAACACAGATATTGCTTATTTAGTGTTAGTTTCTATATCTATCTGTGGTTTTTGGTTAGAACAGGGAATAGGGAACAGGGAATAGCTTTGAAAATCTCTAATTTTGAGGGGTTAATTATCTGTTTCTGTCCTCACATCCTGGGCAGTTACTATATCAATTTTTCATAAAAAATAGGTAAAATAATATGCTAACTTCTAATGATTTTAGTGGTTTATTAAACGAGCGCTTCTTTCGCAATTTTTTCCCCATTCCAGCGATTAATCAGCTAAGACTGGGAGTAGGAACCCCAGATTTTCAACTGCCCGATATTACTAATGGGACTGCGGTAAAATTATCAACTTATAAAGGAAAACAACCAGTCTTACTGGCATTTACGCGCATATTTACAGAAAAACAATATTGTCCCTTCTGTTTTCCTCACATCAAAGCTTTGAATCAGAACTACGCAGAATTTAAAAGTCGTGGGATTGAAGTTTTAATGATTACGAGTACCGATGAAAAGCAAAGCCAAATAGTTGTGCAAGATTTAGGGTTACAAATGCCCTTGCTAAGTGACCCTAGTTGTCGAGTGTTTCAGACATACAAAGTAGGACAGGCTTTAGGTGCGCCTTTACCAGCCCAGTTTGTATTAGATAAAGATGGTAAATTAGTTTACAGACACTTGTTTTCTTTCTTGGATCATAATGCTAGTGTCGAGACATTATTAACACAGTTTAATTAACCCCATCCCCAGACCCTGATGAAATTAAGCAGGTGTAATTTCCATTGATCTACAAGCTTCTGCACGCTTAAGAGGCGGCACATTGCCAGTAGCCATTGAACTCAGCTAATTGCAAAATAATATCTATAAGCATTGAATTATAGACGGGTTTATTGATACATTATTGATGCTGAACTCTAAATCCCTTGTTATTGAAGGTACTGCACCAGAATTATTATGAAGTCTCTACACCGTCCTGATCTATATGGCTGGTCTACTTTCAATCCGGCAAGAAATATTGATTTCAATGGGATTGCTTGGGTTCGTCCTGAAGGAAATATCTTGGTTGACCCAGTGGCTTTATCAAATCATGATTGGAATCATTTGCAATCTCTTGGTGGTGTGCATTGGATTGTGTTGACTAATTCTGAGCATATTCGATCTGCTAAGGAAATTGCGGATCAAACCTACGCCAAAATTGCTGGACCTGTAGGAGAGAAAGATAATTTTCCCATACATTGCGATCGCTGGTTAGCTGATGGTGATCAGGTGGTTCCAGGGTTAGAAGTGTTGGAACTCCAAGGTTCTAAGACTCCAGGTGAATTAGCCTTGTTACTGGAAGAGACGACCTTGATCACAGGGGACTTAGTACGCGCCCGCAAAGCTGGTAGTTTAACAATTTTGCCTGAAGAGAAGTTGTTGAATCGTGAGGCTGCTATGGCTTCCATCAAACGGCTAGCAGCACTACCTCAGATAGAAGCAGTATTAGTGGGTGATGGTTGGCCTGTGTTTCGGGATGGTGGCGATCGCTTACAAGAACTTCTCGCAACTTTATAATTCTAATTCCTCTGTGTCCTCTGCGTCTCTGCGGTTAGTTATTCCCCAATTTCTAAAGACTATAAATTTTATGGGGTGGGAAAAATACCCGCCCTGATCAACTGGATTTTCCTTGTGTCACTTCCAAATAAATGTGTTCTAAACCCACAGGTTGACGGGAAATTGAATCAAGTTCTATACCTTCAAAGCGGGAAATAATTTCCTTTAATTCTAAAGTTTCCGATAACCAAAAAGCTAACTGATTCCCATAATATTTGTGTATAAAACCATATTTCTGGGCGCGGGCGATCGCCTCCTGCTTTTGAGCAGTTTCCACTAATATTACTTCTTGGGCTGGAATCAAATTACGTAACTCAGTTAAACTCCCCTCAACTAAAAGTTGACCACCTTTAAGAATGCCAATTTTGTCACAGAGTCGCTCGGCTTCATCTAATAAATGGGTAGTTAATAAAACAGTAACACCTTGACATTTTAATTGTCTAATTAACTCCCAAATCTCATACCTAGCTTCAATATCTAATCCTGTTGTTGGTTCATCTAAAATAACTAACTGCGGCTGATGTACTAAAGCTACTGCAATATTTAACCGTCGTCGCATTCCCCCACTGAGAGTTTCTACAGGACTTTTAGCTTTATCTAATAAATTAACAGATATCAGAGTTGCTTCGACTTGTTTTTGGCGTGTTTCCCGACTTAAACCATAAATTTTGGCAAAAAAATTCAGATTCTCCTCACAGGATAAAGTTTGATATAGTAAATTTTCTTGGGGTGCAATACCAATGATTTTTTTTGTAGCTTCCGAAACTGGCTGCTCATTGATTGTCACATCGCCACTATCAGCCTTGAGTAAATTACAAATAATATTGATTGTTGTAGTTTTTCCCGCTCCATTTGCACCTAATAAACCATAAACTTTTCCAGGTTCAATATGTAAATTTAAATTTTGCAGAACTTTGATTGATTTATAAGATTTATTTAAGTTGGTGATTTTCAGCATAAAGGATTTAATTATTTATTGCAGAATCAGAGAGGAGTAAACAAGGATTTTTTTAAAGTCTTCTTTCTACCACCAACATTCGCCGATAAGATAACCAACCAACTATCACCATTACCAAAGAAAACACCAATAAAAACCAAAAATGTGATTCAATTGTACTAAAGTCAGACCCCTGAGATGAAACCCCTACTAGAGCCTCATTCATGTGATAAATAGGATTAAATCTGGCAATATTAATCAGGCTTTGGGGAAACAGAGAAGCAGGTAAAAATGCTCCCCCTAGAATTAATAAAGGAACTCCAAAAGCAGCCACTAAAGCATTAACATCTTCAATGCGCCGTGCTAATTGAGTCCCCAAAATAAACCCTAAACCAACATACGCCACTATACTCATGCAAATAATTGTCAATCCTAACAGCAGAGAACCATTGAAAGTCGCGCCCCAAAAGGCCGCAATAGTATAAATTAAAAGTGTCTGTCCCCCACCAATGCAACTATGAGCCAGAAAAATTCCTAAAAAGTAGGATATTCCACTTAAGGGGGAAATAAACAGGCGTTTGAGAGTTTGCTGTTCTCTTTCTGCAACTACGGTGGCGACACTACCACCCAAACAGCTAAAAAATAAAGCCGCACCGACTAAGCTAGAGGGTGCAGCATAGGCAAAAGCTTCCGCTAGTGGTAGTTCTGCCCGTTCTGCTAAAATAAATCCACTGAGGATTAACACAGAAATGGGGAAAATACTCCAAAAAATCAGGCTGCGTCTACGGCGCAACAGTTCAATTAAGATGCGCTGAGTTACAGCTATGGTTTCACGCCAATACTTCATGACTGCTACTTAACCCCTGGTAGCGAAATAATAAATAATATACTAAACTATCAAAGAATCTTCTAATTTGTGAAGCCAAACTTTGCCGTTTACTATTATATCAGATAAAAATGTGGATTTTCAAATTTTACAATTAAGTATTGACAAATTCTCTAATTCTGTAAAAATTAATTTGTTTAGGATAAATTGAGAGAACAAAAGTAATTTAACAACTTACGAACTAAACTCACAGAGAAATTTTGACCAGTTTATGGTTAATATTTTTTTGGCGCTATATCCCAATTACGAAACAAGTAAAACAGAAACGGAATTAGCCCATAGTCATTATTTCACGCAGTCTTTGATCATGAAGCTTTAATTTTGCCAACCATGAGTTTATTATTTAATTCACCAGAATCATCTACTATATCCCGGCGGACACTACTAAAGTTGTTTGGTATTAGTGCAATTGTCGGCGGTACAGGATACTCTCGATTTTCTAAACCCCAGCCGACAGTTTATCAAAAAGATACTCTCGATTTACCACAATTATTAAATCAAAATAAAAGTGTGGTGGTGGTTGGGGGTGGTTTAGCTGGTTTAGCTTCTGCTTATGAATTAAGTCGCAGGGGTTTTGCGGTGACACTTTTAGAAAAATCGCCGCAATTGGGTGGAAAAATTGCTAGTTGGCCGATTGAAGCTGCTGGTGAATCTTTCATGATGGAACATGGCTTTCATGGATTTTTTCCGCAGTATTATAACCTGAAAAGTATAGTTTCGGAACTGGAGATCACTAATAATTTTAAATCATTAAATTTTTATTCTCTTGTTTATAAAGATCCGAAATACCAACCGGAAATATTTCGCCCCAGTAGTTCGGCTTTTCCTTGGAATATTGTAGATTTAGCGATCGCCTCTCCTAATCGCTTACGTTGGGGAATTAATTTAACTAAGTTTAAACATTTACAAGTTTTTCAGGCTATTACAGGTTTTGAGCGAGAAAAAAATTATCGGCGCTTTGATGATATTTCTGTGGATGAATGGGTAAAAAGCGATTTTCCCCAGGGTTTATATGATTTGTATTTCTTACCTTTTGCTAAATCTAGCTTAAATGCGCCAGATGAGATGAGTGTGGGAGAACTGATGCAGTTTTTCCATTTTTACTTTTTTGGGAACCCGGAAGGATTAGCTTTTAATGGGACTGTGGATGATATGGGGACTAGTTTAGTCCAACCGATTGCTCAGTTTATTGAAAGTAATGGGGGACAAATTATTACTAATGCTACGGTGAGTGAAATTCCGGCTGGTGATGGTAAGATTGAGCAGTTAAAATATTATCTGGATGGTAATCAAAATAATGTGCCTTTTTGGGTAAAGCGCAATGCAATTATTACCAATGATCAGGTAGAATATTTTGGTGCGGCTGATGGAGTGTTTGCTTTATCATCTGATAGTAAAGAAGCAATTTCGCTGACTTGTACACATCAAGGATGCACTGTTAAACAAGCAGGGGATGGTAATTTTCATTGTCCTTGCCATGGGGCGGTGTTCGCTGCTGATGGTAAGGTGTTAAAGGGTCCAGCCGAACGAGATTTACCGAAGTTTCAAGTATTGGAAAGACAAGATGAACAGTTGCAGTTATTAGCAGTAAATCATCAATCAGCACCACCGCAGACTATTACCGCAGATTATTATGTGTTTGCGACTGATGTTCCTGGTGTGCAACAACTGTTTAAGCGTGTCAGTGGAGATGTAGATGTAAGAGTGCGATCGCAAGTTGAGCAATTAAATATTGCTGATCCTTTTGCAGTGTGTCGTTTCTGGTTTGACCAAGATTTTGAGTGGGAACAAAGTAATTTTACTTCTTTATCTGGTTATAAGTTAACAGATAGTATCACTCTTTATCACCGCATACAAAAACAATTTATTGATTGGTCAGAACGCACCGGTGGAAGTGTGGTGGAGTTACACGCCTATTGCTATAAGGAAAAAGAATTTCCCACCCAAGAGGCTTTATTGGCGACTTTTGCAGCCGAACTTTATGAAATTGTCCCTGAGTTGAAAGCAGCGAAAATACTACATCGAGAAATTGTCAATCAACGTAATTTTTCGGGATATCCACCCCAGAGTTATGCAGAACGTCCAGAGTCTAGTTCTGGTATTTCTAATTTAATGTTTGCTGGGGATTGGGTGAAAATGCCTTTTCCTTGTGGGTTAATGGAAAGGGCTGTGAGTAGTGGTTTATTGGCAGCTAATGAAATTTTACATCGTGAGGGTTTACAACGGCGATCGCTGTTAACTGTGAATCCAGAAGGGATGTTACAAATTTAGTTCACCAAGCCACGTAACACAACCTAATACCAATTATCAACCTCAAAAATCCATCTTTCCTTTGCGCCTTTGCGCCTTTGCGTGAGTTAAATTAATTAAAATATGCCTTCTCAAATCCCCACAAATCAAAATAAAATTGGTGTTGCCATTCTAGGTACTGGCTTCGGTCAAAAAGTCCATATTCCCGGATTTAAAACCCACCACCGCACCGAAATAGTCGCCATTTATCATCGAGATATTCACAAAGCCCAAGCCATAGCCCAGAAACATAATATCCCCCATGCTTGCGACAATATCAACGACATCTTAGCATTACCAGAAGTGCAAGCCGTGAGTATAGCCACACCACCATTTCTGCACTATGAAATGGCTAAAGCAGTGCTACAAGCCGGCAAACATTTATTATTAGAAAAACCCACAACCCTAAACGTTTTAGAAGCTAAAGAACTATATGAATTAGCGCAAGCAAAAGGTGTAACTGCTACAGTAGACTTTGAATTTCGCTTCATTCCAGGATGGCAATTATTCGCCGAATTATTAGCCAGTAACTATGTAGGAAAAAAACGCCTAATTAAAATTGATTGGTTAGGTTCCTCCCGCGCCGACACATCCCGCCCTTGGAACTGGTATTCATCTCCAGACCAGGGAGGTGGTGCATTGGGGTCATTAGGTTCCCACGCCTTTGATTATATATCCTGGCTATTTGGGCCAGTTAGCAGATTAAACGCCCACCTGAGTACCGCCATTCCCGCACGAATTGACCCTACTAACGGAGAATTAAAACCAGTCAACACAGACGACACCTGTTTGCTATCCTTAGAATTAGCCGATGGTACACCTTGCCAACTTTCCATCAGTGCCGTAGTTCACGCATCTAGGACACATTGGGTAGAAGTTTATGGCGATCGCGGTACACTAGCATTAGGTAGTGAAAATCAAAAAGATTACATACATGGATTTCGCCTTTGGGGTTCTCAACCTGGTCAACCCCAGCAAGAAATAGAAATACCCAGCCGATTAGCCTTTCCCCAAAATCACGCCGACGGTCGCATTTCTGCATTCATCCGTGTAGTAGACCAATGGGTACAAGGAATCGAAAACCACCAACAAATCATCCCATCCTTACGAGAAGGCCTTTATTCACAATTATTAATGGATTTATCCCATAAATCTCACACAACATCAAGCTGGATAGATGTCCCCAAACTAGAAAAATTCCTCACAGATTATTAGACATAAACTGATTATGTAAATAAGAACAAGTCTCTTGATAACAGCCGCCCATCATATCAGCCGTACAAGTTACCCCAGCGACGAGAATACCTACTTAGAAAAAAAACAGCCCCACCCATAGGATGAGACTTTATTTGAGACTTAAAATCTGATAACCTCATTAAATCTAGCTTAACGAGATAAAAATAATTCGTTGACATATCGTTGTTTTGGATCAATGTGAAAACCTTGTTCAGCTAATTTATTTTTCACAACTTCAGTCTTTTCTGAACCTAGAATATTTGAATGAAGTTCGATACAAATTTTTCTGACATTGTGTAAATTTGCATATTGCAATAACTCATATTCACCTCCCTCAATATCGATAACTAGAAAAGTTGGATCAATGCGTTGAATTTCCTCATTGAACGGAACGACAGGAACCTGAATTACTTGATCATCAGGACGGCGTTGAATAGTAGAAGAAGACCAAAAACTTTTACCAACATAAAAAGTTTGCTCTCCGGAAGTTTCGCCCAACAAACAAATATTTAAATTGGGGTTGACATTATTTAACGCAAACGTCTGTCGGATCGATGATTCTAAGGCCGGATTTGCTTCATAGGTAAATACATTATCAGAACCTAGTTTACGAGCGCAGTAACTAGAAAGTAAACCTAAACCGCTTCCCAGTTCCATCACACGATCATCTTGCTCTAATTTGGCTTGCAGAATTTTCAACTCAGAAGCTTCATAAGAACCAGCATAAAGTGCTTCCAACGGACCTCGACTAATATCGGCTGAAATGGGGAGTTTAATACCCCCAATTTCTACAACCTGTGGTTTACTAACTTCTCGGATTCTCAGCTTTAACTGACCAGCTAACTTGTTAAGGCGATACTCTATTTTTTCAATCAATGAATACATAAAGGTTATATCTAAGAGGGTTTGCAAGGGGTAAATTTACTGCTTGACTCAAGTTAATGTAAGATACACATTTAATATCAGAGATGTCGTGAGAATAAGCACCTGATTAACGGTAGATGAAAGAAGATTTAGCCGTTTTAGGAATAACAGCCTCAGATAAATTGCGAGTGAGTTGATTATTTGAATAATAGAATTTCATAGGTAATCAGGTCAAATAAACTAAAATACTCTAACCCTGTAGCTGTAACCCAATCATAAAAACTATTCACGATTAACTTATTGATTACTGAATAGGTAGGCTGAACATTTTTATTAATATTAACTACCTCTTCTAGTGCAAATCCTGTCTTTTTACCAATATTTTTATAATCGTTTAAACCAATAAATTTGATATTATTGGTGGCTTTTGATCCATAGGTATCAGTAATTAGACGATTTAATACTTGTTTCTCCAATTGTTGCCAAAGGCGATTTATTTTTTCATTAATAATGAAATCTACTACTATTAATTTGCCTCCTGGCTTGAGGTTTTTCCTCACTTCCTGAAAGAAAATTTCTCTACTAGGAAAAGCAAAGATACATTCAAGAGCGATCGCATAATCAAATAAATGCTGAAATTTCGGTAACTCACAAGCATTAGCACAAACAAATTCAACCCGATTATCATTTTTTGGTTGAATAATTTCTCTCGCTCTAATTACCTGCGCCTCATCAATATTTACTCCCACTAAATTTAATTGAGAAAAATCATTATTCAACATACTGATTGTGCCACCAAAACCACAACCCACATCTAAAATACTAGCGCCATCACTAATCTCACTTAATTGAATCACTTTTTTAGAGAGATTATTAGCAGCTATACCAAAGTCTAATAAAGTACCTTGGGATTGAGAAGGATTTTCCCAGTAACCCCAATGAATATGTTGACCAAATGCTTTTTCTAGTTGCTGATCTTCCGCAAATTTATCAATGAGAGTATCAAAATAGCCCACAAGTTAATTACCTTAGTCTTCAATCTTTTAACTAGAGTATACTCTGTAATTTCTTAATTTGTCTCCCCTCTCTATCAGCCTAGTCTTTACACACATGGAGCCGGGAAGAATAACCTCCTTGTCCATCAATATGATTAACATCTGCAAAAAATATAGAAACCTTATATATCCTTTCCTTACCAGGGTTCAGGAAAACGCAGATGTCAGATTAGTGATATATAATTGTGAGTGTCAGGAACCCTGGGATAAAAAAGTATTGCAGACTTAGCCCAACAAAGAAGTTTCAGGTAGTCGCCACAATTTGACCTAATATGACTAGGGATAATTTTTAATCGGTTCTCCAAATAACTCTCCTAATAATTCCCTGGTTTCCTCCAAAGAGTCTAATACTCGATAAGCCCAACCTTTTATTTCCGCAGAAGGTGCTTCAATATCCGGGACCATAATTGGACACATCCCCGCCCTAAAAGCTGCTTCCACACCTACAAAAGAATCTTCAAAAACCACGCACTGCACAGGATCAATATTCAAGCGGCGACTAGCTTCCAAAAAAATATCTGGTGCAGGTTTACCCGCCGTCACATCTTCACTGGTGACAATTGTACTGAAATATTCATTAATTCCCGCATTTATTAACCGTCGCATCGCTCTAGTTCTACCCGTCCCCGTGGCTAATCCGATGATCACACCCAGGTCACTGAGTCCATAAAGCAAATCTAATACCCCTGGCTTCATGGGTAGACCTTCTTGTAATTCTCGCTGATCACCAATTTCGATGCGTTGCAGAGTCACAGATTCAAAAGGCAGACTGTCACCATAGATTTTTTTAAGTAATTTTTCCCGCCATGTCAAGTCTCGCCCGACGAACTCCAGATATAAATCATCGCTCATCTGATAACCATGACTTTTTAGAGCTTGCTTCCAAGCCCAGCGAGCAATACTTTCCGTATCAAACAGCAGACCATCCATATCAAAAATGACGGCTCGGTAAATTGATAACACATTCAATACCTTGATGCTTGTCAACAATTAACTATTTAACTATGTTTTCACCCAGGAATAAACTGATTTTCTGCTCCAGGTAAAAATTAAAATCAAAAAAAATTCTGAAATTGCTGTGCTGTCAACGATTTTATTGATATACTTATTATATAGTCAGAAAAATTAATCTTACTTGATTTTCCTGTCTAAATTTTTGCTTGACCCTTTCTGGTCATTGGCATCAAACACTTCGTGTATCTTAATACAATTTATCGCAGACAGAAAATATAGAAATGCAGATGAGTTGACTATCTGTAATTTTAGCTTTTTCTCACTTGCTAAAGCTATAAAATAGAACGCTCAGGTAATAGATATAGTCTAGCCTGGCAAAGAACTTAGGAGAACCTTCTCGGCTTCAAGCCCAAGCATTGCAGAATCTATCCTTGGGAAACGACTCAAATATATATTGACTCTACTAAAGAGATTTTTCAGTAGCTGTCCGAGTTTACCTGAATCAGAAATGAGAGAACAGTATCTAGATATTCATCTCTCATGAATTGGTTTGACTAAACTTGTCAAGATGCAGAACTTAGTTGATTTTTACACACCACTTGTTGATTTAATTGGAGGAAATTTGATTATTTTATCTTACCTTAACATGACATCGCTATTAGTTAAAAATTCTGGTTTATTAGTTTGGATGTCACCTTTTATGACCGGATTAATCGAATCATCAGAGACAATATATCATCATTTACCAATTTGAAATAATCGGGGATTTCAACCCCGACTGTCACATAAGTTAACTATTCTTCATCCTCAACTAAAGTCCTACCTAAACGCTTTAAAACCACAAGCGATCGCCCAGCCACTGAAATTGGCGTATCATCAATATACCGTTTGCCCCGTTGTACAAAGCGTGGCTTAGTCGTGTCAATAATCGTCAACCACTCCCAACTCTGTAACCCTTGGGGAATAGAGAACTCTAACATTTCATGGTGAGCATTAAAACACCACAAAAAACAATCATCCATAATCCGTTCACCCCGTGGGCCAGGAGTAGCAATTTCTTCACCATTCAGAAATATTCCAATAGCCTTAGTAAAACCTTCATTCCACTGTTCTTCCGTCATCTGCTGACCATCGGGATTAAACCAACCAATATCATGCACCCCAGAACCGTGAATCGCCCTACCTTGGAACCACTTACGTCTGCGGAAAACCGGATGCTTGCGGCGAAAATCAATCAGCTGACGGGTGAAATCTAACAACGCCTCATTTTCCTCTGGTAAATCCCAATCTAACCAAGAAACTTGATTATCTTGACAGTAGGCGTTATTGTTACCTCCTTGAGTCCGCCCCATTTCATCCCCCATCACCAACATTGGTACACCTTGGGAAAGCAGTAGAGTAGCCAGAAAGTTCCGCCGTTGCTGCTTCCGTAACTTGCGGACTACCGGATCATCAGTTTCCCCTTCTACACCACAGTTCCAAGAGCGATTATGATTTTCCCCATCCCGACTGTTTTCCTGATTGGCCTCATTGTGCTTGTGGTTGTAACTAACTAAATCATTCAGAGTAAAACCATCATGGGCTGTGATAAAATTAATACTAGCACTGGGATTCCGTCCGTTTAACTGATACAAGTCAGAACTACCAGTAAACCGATAAGCGAACTCTGCTAAACGACTATCTTCACCCCGCCAAAAGTCGCGCACAGTGTCCCTATATCTGCCATTCCATTCCGACCACAGCAAAGGAAATTCACCCACTTGATAGCCGCCTTCCCCCACATCCCAGGGTTCAGCAATCAACTTTACGTCAGCTAAAACCGGGTCCTGATGAATAATATCAAAGAAAGCCGCCAGTCTGTCAACTGCGTAAAGTTCTCGCGCCAGTGCCGAGGCCAAGTCAAAGCGGAAACCATCGACGTGCATTTCCAGCACCCAGTAACGCAGACTATCCATAATCAGTTTCAGCACCTGGGGATGGCGGACATTTAAAGAATTACCGCAGCCAGTAAAATCCATATAAAAACGGGCGTTACCATCCACTAGCCGATAATAAGAAGAATTATCTATACCCCGCAGAGATAAGGTCGGCCCTAAATTATCGCCTTCCCCAGTATGGTTGTAAACTACATCTAAAATCACCTCAATTCCGGCTTTGTGTAGTGCTTTAACCATTTGCTTAAACTCTTTCACCTGCTGTCCATGACCAGCATTAGCACTATAGCCAGTGTAGGGAGCGAGATAACAAATAGAGTCATAACCCCAATAATTTCTCAGTCCCGTATCTACCAGGTGTCGCGGGTATGCCAGATAATGATGGACGGGCATTAATTCCACAGCTGTCACACCCAAAGATTGCAGATGAGAAATGCTAGCCGGATGAGCTAGTCCAGCATAGGTTCCCCGCAACTTATAAGGAATTTCTGTGTGCAGTTTGGTAAAACCTTTAACGTGGGCTTCATAAATTACTGTTTCGTGCCAAGGGGTTTGTAGCAGTTTATCCCCTTCCCAATCAAAGGATTCATCCACCACTACGGCTTTAGGTACGAGGTGTGCGTCATCCAGTTCCGAAAATCCTAAGTCCTGTTCAGGATCATCCCAACGATAGCCAAATATTTCTTCCCCAAAACCGATTTCGCCGTCAAGTGCCTTGGCGTAGGGGTCTATGAGCAGTTTATTGGGGTTAAAGCGGTGTCCTTCCTGGGGGTTAAAGGGGCCGTGTACCCTAAATCCATATCGTTGCCCAGGGACAATGGCGGGTACGTAGCAATGCCAAGTAAAGTTACTAACTTCTGTGAGGGTGACTCTAGTTTCTCTATTTTGCTTGTCAAATAGACATAATTCAACTCCTGTAGCGTTTTCGGAAAACAGCGCAAAGTTAGTGCCTTTACCATCCCAAGTTGCTCCTAAAGGATAGGGTTTACCAGGCCATAGAGAAAGATACATATTTTTAAGCTTCCTTGAGGGCAGAAATATAGTTATTTCAGTATGGGACTAAGTGAGGAACTAGAGCAACACCAGTTTTTTATTTACCTATATTTTGAGTAAATTTATTAAACTAATCTAAATTAACGGGAAAATATGTTATCAGATAACATTATTTACGGTATTTATATGGATAATTAAGTATGAATAAAATTATTGATAATTAGTAATATTTAGGAGGTAATTTTGAATAAGGATTTATTAGCTTTTCTAGCTAGTATAATTTTTAGTTTACTGATGATTAATTTAATTAACAGTTTTAAGTTTTCTAGTTTTGTGACTTTCAGTATAGCGATTTATGCTAGTTATCTACTGATGTTTTTCGCTATGTTACATCATTACATTTCTAAATCTAAAAAAATCAAATAAAATATCTATTTTGGCATCTCTTAGCTACAATTATTTGTGGCTAATTAATTCTTTGTATAGCTAGTCTACAGAGAATTAATATAAATTGGTAATTATCTTATCAATATTGATCATAATGCCTTTACGTAAAACGTTATCAACACCTGATATTCAACTTTCCTATTTAGAGTGGAACCAAGGTGAAGAACCTTTACTGCTGTTACATGGTTTAGCTGATAATGCTCTGGTTTGGTCTAGCTTGGGAGATAACCTAGCGACAAATTATCACATAGTTGCGCCGGATATGCGTGGTCATGGTGAAAGTAGCAAGCCAGAAGATGATTATAGCTTTGGTAGTGCGATCGCGGACTTAGAAGCCCTAATGGATGATCTGGGATGGACTTCTGCACACGTTGTCAGTCACTCATGGACTGGTAAACTCGCCGCTATCTGGGCTAGACAAAATCCAGAACGCTTACGCAGCATGGTTTTGGTTGACCCCATCTTTATCTGGAAAATGCCCAGTTTATTCCGGTTAACCTTCCCCCTGTTGTACCGTGTCTTATCTTTCCTCAAAGGTATGGGTCCCTTTGCTAGTTACGCAGAAGCGGAAGCACAAGCCCGTCAGTTAAAGCAATATGAGGGCTGGACTAGCTTACAACAGCAAGTATTTCAAGCCGGAATTGAACAAAAACCAGATGGGACCTGGGGGAGTAAATTTACGATCGCCGCCCGTGATGGAATTTTTGACGACGTAATACGTGTTCCTGGTTTTATTCAACCTGTTGATACTCCTAGTTTATTCATTCAGCCAGAAAAAGGTCTAAATCGGCAAAATTGGCAAATTCAACCGTATAAAACTCACCTGAAAAATTTCCGCTTGTTACAGGTTCCTGGTAATCATTGGCCATTTTTAACTGAACCTGAAGCATTCAACCAAACTATAGCGACATTTTTAGCAGAATTTGATCATGAGTCTTTGTATTAATCCAGTTTGTCCCCAACCTGATTACCCAGATAGTCAAGACCGTTTTTGTAAAAGTTGTGGTTCTCCATTGGAGTTACTTGGACGTTATCGGGTGATTAGTTTATTGAGTGATCAAAATGGTTTTAGCAAAGTCTATGCAGCTGATGAACAAAATACACCCAAAATTCTCAAGGTACTGAATCAAGAGTTATCAAAGGATGCCGAAGCAATAGAAATGTTTTGCCAAGAAGCATCACTTTTAGAATATCTCAATCATCAAGACATTCCTCAATTTTTAGGGTATTTTCAGTATCAAACTAGAAATGGTTTAATTCTCCACTGCATTATGATGGAAAAAATTGACCAGCCTCAGTTAAATGCTTGGTTACAGCAGCAAAATGCTCTGATTTCTCCCGCAGCATCTGTGGACTGGTTAAAACAATTTATTCCGAAAAATGTAGTCAATACTTCTCAAACTCATGTCAGTTTTCTCCATGCGCCCAAGAATGCTGAAAAAGTACCTCTAATATCTCTATTTACGGCGCTGTTAGCTGCTTTAGGTTTACTGAGTTTGACAGCTTTAGCAACACTTTCTCCTCAGTTTATTAGTTGGTCTACATCAACGCAATCACCACAAAAAAAAGGTAATGTCGATTACTTTTCATATCAGGAAGGTAGAGATAGTCAAGGTAAAGTTGCTCAGTTTAATGTAGCTGTTTTATCAGTTAAATATAAATGGTTGGCTGGGAGTAATTTTCAAATTAAATATCGTGATCAAATTATTAGTCTTGAGGTTTTAAAGTTGAAGTTAGACCAAGCCGGGATTCAACAAATCATGGCAGAACCTAGTGAAATTATCGCTGTGGGTATGGCTGGTTGTGGTAATCCAGCAGTTGAACAGCGCCTAGCTTTGGAGCGCTCTCGGCAAATTCAAGGTTTAGCAAGTAGGTTATTTAGCAATACACCCAGTGTTGAAGGCTATCGCTTATTAAATCTGGGTCAGTTTCAAAGGAGTAATTGTCAGGAAAATCAAAATATCACTGCATACCAAGGAAGTGTGATGATTATTGGTGTGAAGGAAGCAGCAGCAGGTGTAATTCTTGATGAGGCTTTACGGGATAGGTTAGAAAATAAACCTTTTGCTGATTTTAAGTTACAAGATTATTCTTTGGGGTCGGTTAAAGATTTTATTACTATAGTTAGTGATTAATCATAGTAAATATTATATCTTTATAACCCTATATATCCACGATTCTGGGAATATATCTCTGCTGTGAAAACATCTTTTAAGCACCTGGTTTAAAATAATCTAGTAATCTATCTCCGGAATCTGCTCTTACTAAGGCCACGACGATATCGGGTAGTGCAGCTAAATTGGAATACACTAGGTAACGAGGTTCCCAACGAGGACTAAATTTGTCCTTAAATGTATGCAAACCCTTAAAATTATAAAACTTATTTAAGTGTTCGTAGAGATATTTTAATCCTTTCTCCAATCTCGGAGAATCTGGGGTTTCACCAACTCCAGAAAGTGCAGATAATCCTAAATTGAAACTATCATATTTCATTTGCTGGAAGTGCTGAAACATTGAGATAAATAAAAATTCCATTGTCCCTTTCTCAATTTCTGTATGTCTTCGCATCAAGTCGATAGTAATTTCATTTTTCTGATACTCTGAGATTACATTTGCAAAAGCACTAATTGTTCCTTGTGGACTATATACAGCGATAATTTTGCATTCACGCAAGTAGGAATTATCAAACCAACCAACAGAAAACTTTTTCTCGGCTCCTTGCATCATTTTCAGCCATTCATCACTTACTGATTTCAATTCTTTTAATAATTCATTGGCAATGGGTGGTTGATAAAATTTAACTTGATGACCCGACTTGTTCAGCCGATTGAGAGCATTTCTTAAGTTTTGATTAGCTTTACCTTGAAGAGTAAAATTATGTAGATCAATAATTGCTTCTTCACCAATTTGAACAGTATGGTAGCCTAAAGATTTATAGATATCTAAATCATCTGGTAAAGTTTGGTAATATGCGGGATACCAATCATTTTTTTCACAAAATAGTTGAAACCCAATAATTATTTCTTGCCTTTCTTCAACCGGTCCAATGGGATCACCTAAAGCTATTGCACCTCTACCTTTTGCTACGTAAGCAATAAAACTTTTCCCAGAGGGACTGAAATAATAATTTTTATCATCGAAGAGAGTGAATCTTGCTAAGGAAGATTTTCCATATTGTTCTAAAATTTCTTTGGCTCGTTCTCTTTCTACTTCTAAAGCCGGATTTCTCAATAAAACCGGACGTAAGAGCATGAATAAAGCATAACCTAATGTGGAAGCCCCTATAAAATATATTGAGTCAGCGAAAAATTTCCCAAACCGCGTTGTTGGTTCTAACCCGGAATTATCGGCTGTGAAAAACATGGACAACGTTTGCAGCAATGCTTGTGGTAGGTCAAAATTAACTGTGTATTGTCTATCTAGCAGGAAGAAACCAACAGTACCGTAAGTTAGGGTAAACAGCAATGCAGCCATCAAAACTTGGATTCCTTGGGTGATAGAAGGACGGTCTGATTGTGCTGTGAAAATAGGACGCATGAAAATAAGTTGACATAGCAAGACTCCAGCCAGGAGACTTTCTTCAAAGTCTAATCCTTTGATTAAATGGCTAATAATAGATACAATTAGCAGTCCTATGGTTAGCAACCAAGCTACTCGCTTGCGGCGTAATAAATTAGCTGCTAGAGTTAACAGTATAAATCCAGCAATTGCTGCAAAAAAATGACCACTTGCCCGAATTTCAAAAGGGACAAATTGCGCTATTAATTCTGTGCGTTTGGGTAAATTGGGAGTAACCGCAGATATTAAGTTAACAATACCTACTATGGCGGTTAAAATAGAGGATGTCCACAGTCCAATCTGTTGACGTTTATTGAGCAATTGCTTTTCCTCACTTTGTTTAATTCTTTTATTGTGTCGCGGAGGGAGTTTAATTTCAAGCTGGTTTGAATGCAAATTAAGCTATAGTGCCGCAGTTGGTTTTTGATTGTCCCAAAAAAGTAAACAATAGCAAGCCAAACACAGAGAAAGCTTTTGAAATTCTGAACTATTTTAAGTATTATGAATAATATTTAATATTAATAACTACACTGTTATTCTACGTGGTATTAATCAGAGTAGGATTAGAGGACTTTATTGTGGCGTTTCGCACAGCTGAGAATACAGAAAGTTTGAGAAATCCTTAAATTATTTACAAGGTAACTTGATGGTAAAAGTAGTTCCTAGTCCTTTTCCTGGGCTATGTGCGGCGATAGTACCTCCGTGTAATTCTACTAAATGACGAGCGATCGCTAAACCTAGTCCTAAGCCACTTTTTTTCTTAGTAAAATCGGCTTGACGATACCTTTCAAACACGTAAGGCAGAAATTCTGGGTCGATACCAATACCTGTATCACTAACTTGAATTAATACTGAAGACTGATCAATTTTTGCCAGTTGCACTTTTACCTTTCCACTGGGTGGGGTGAATTTAATGGCGTTAGAAAGTAAATTACCTAAAACTTGTAGCAGACGGTAAGCATCACCCATAATTGGGGGAATAGGTTCTTCAATTATGCATTCTAAATCAATGTCCTGAACATCAGCAGAAGGGTAAGCTGTTTCAACAGCCTCCTTGATAATACTGACTAGATTGACTGGGTAGACTTCTAATTGTAACTTACCCCGGAGGATGCGGGACATATTCAGTAGGTCTTCTAGGAGTTTCGCCTGAGATTCCGCATTGCGTTCAATAGTTTCTAGAGCGTTGCGGATGGTATCAGGATCTAGTTTTCGAGTCCGTAGTAATTTCGCCCAACCCAAAATGGCATTCAGTGGCGATCGCAAATCATGAGATACCATAGCAACAAACTCATCTTTACTTTTATTAGCAGTCTCAGCTGTCTCACGGGCGATTTGTTCCATATGCAATAGTCGATCTCGTTCCGCTTCCAAGTGCTTGCGATGGTCTATATTAGTGCTACTCCCAAACCACTTAATAATATTTCCTTGCTCATTCTTCATCGGCACAGCCCTTGCTAAATGCCAACGATAGCCGCCGTCGAATTTTCTGTAGCGCAGTTCCTGTTCATAAGGTTCTCCGGTCTGCAAGGACTGCATCCATGCGTCTATGACTATTTGAATATCATCTGGATGTATAACTTTTGTCCAACCCATCCCCATTCCCATCTCAATACTTTGGCCAGTAAATTCACACCATCGTTGATTTACATACTCATATTCACCATTAATATTAGCAATCCAAACCATCTGCGGGATGGCATTAGATAAATAACGGTAGCGTTCCTCACTACGTTGCAACTCCCGACTCAAATGAATATTTTTAATTGCTGAACGTATAGTTGAGCGCAAACGCTCCCCTGTAGTTTGTCCTTTAACTAAATAGTCTTGGACACCACTTTTCATTGCTAGTACCGCCACAGTTTCATTACCATAACCAGTTAACATAATTACGGCTGGTATGTGATGTTCTGATTGCTGTTTTAATTGCGCTATAAATTCCAAACCATCCAAGTCTGGCAGCAAGAAATCTAATAAAATTGCATCAGGCTGAAACTGCCGACATAATGTCAACGCTCCTTCTCCCGATTCTTCTTCCAAAATTTTGTAACTGTATTCTTGGTCTTGTAGTAAATAACGACGATAAGCCAAGCGGTCTTCAGGACTATCATCGACAATTAAAACAGTAAGCGGTTGCACCATAACTAATTGTTAACAGCATCGGGGAGGATGACGATATCTAACCAATAAGTGATGAAAGTCTGAATAGTTTCCACTAATCTATTCATATCAATTGGTTTCAACATATAACTCGCTACATAATGGCGATAACATATTTCAATATCTTTAGGATTAGATGATGTGGTAAATACAACTACAGGAATATATTTTAAGTCTTGATCTTCCTTTATTTGTTTTAAGACTTCTCGTCCATCCGTTCCCGGTAAATTGAGGTCGAGTAAAATGAGGGCGGGACGAGGAAATTTTTGGCTATTACTGTAAGTCCCGGTGTGGTAAATAAAGTCTAGTCCATCATCCCCATCTCTACAGCGAAAAATAGGATTGATCACAGCTTGTTTTTTCATGATTCGACTCAAGGCTTCAAAGTCTTCATCACTATCTTCAATTACTAATAAAGGTTTGGCAAAATTACCTATCATGGTGTTTATTAAAATTTTTATAAAATGAAAACTATCAAGGAAGTCAGAACAAAAAACAAATTAGCAAATTCCTATACTACTAACTAGTATATTAGAAAACATTTTGGTTTATTCCCTGCAATGTGAAATAAAATGTGCTGCCTTCACTGTAGATTGAGTCTACCCAAATTTTCCCTCCATGTCGTTCTACTATTTTTTTGGCGATAGTCAAACCCGCCCCAGTTCCTCCGCCATATTTACTGGGTGCGTGTAGTCGTTTGAAAATTCTAAAAATTGCTTCAAAGTGTTTCTCTGGAATACCAATGCCATTATCTCGGATGTAGAATGTGATTGGTAATGGTGGTTCATCTATATAACCAATGGAAATCCATTTTTCGGGTTTATCATTGTATTTAATCGAGTTAGTAATTAAATTATTAAAGAGTTCGCCAACTTGGATGCGATCGCAATACACTGTTGGTAGTGGTCGAGGAATCCGAATATCTATATTCATCTCCTCAATGCGGGCGGTTAATAAGTCTAAACTGCGATGCACGAGACTATTTAAATCTGTGGGTTGCATGGAAATATCTACTCTTCCCAACCGCGAAAAATGCAGCAGCGAATCAATTAAATCATCCATGCGCTGCGTCAAACGAATCAATGTTTTTAATTTAGTTCTGCCTTCTTCATTAATTATGTCACCGTAATCTTCCATCAAGAAGTTAGAGTAATTGTGAATACCCCGCAGTGGTTCTTTTAAATCATGAGAAGCTATATAAGCAAAGGCATCTAATTCATCATTACTGCGTTCTAGTTCTATATTTAGCTGCGCTATTTCATCGGCTTTCCGCAGCACTATGCCAATAATTGCACTTCTCAACTCTAGGGCTGCATTGACTTGATATGATTTCCACGGCTGAGATTTTAATAGAACTGTTTCTTTCCATAAATCAAAGGATTTCCGGGGTGATAGGCTAATATTACCATTTTCCTTCACTTTTACAGGTTTATGAGGATTCCCTCCCCAATCCACAGTTTGCACTACTTCTGGGCGAAACCATAAAACATAGTTTTTTTGACTTTTGGAAATGGAAAGTGCTATCAAACCGCTAGCCACATCCCGCAGTTTTTCCCCCTCTGGGTAAACTTGAGAGAGCGAATCAGTGTAGAAAATTTCCCCCTCTTGGTTCTGGTTTATCCATTCCACTAAATCTTGAATATCCTGTTGTGTAGGAGTTTTCCCTACTGTGAAATATTCTCCCCGAAAACACACAGATGCACCTTCAGCATTTACTAGATTCAGTAGATTTGGTTGTTTATTAATTAAACCATCAATGAAGTTATTTTCTAATGACATATACTCCACTAACTTGGAGTGACAAGATTTTAAATTTATCTTATCTTCTATATATTCACTATCTTCTTTAGCCGCTATTTCTAAAGATATAATTTCCCCCAAAAGTTCACAGGCGTTACGAATTTCGTAGGGAATATATTTTGGAGATTGATGATGACAAGATATGAGTCCCCAGAGGTTTCCATCTTTCATAATGGAAATTGACATGGATGCTGTTACGCCCATATTTTGCATATACTCAATGTGTAAAGGCGAAACACTTCGTAATACTGACTGGCTCAAATCTAGAGGTGCGTCAGTTAAAGGATTATTGGTTGGTATAATTGCCGCAGGTTGATAGTGGACATTGGGTATTAATCTGATCCAGTTTTGGCTATAGAGTTTTCTGGCTTGGGCGGGAATATCAGAAGCTGGATAACTTAATCCTAAATAAGGTATTAGGTATTCTGGCTTTTCTTCAGCAATAACAGTGCCATGCCAATCTTGATCAAATCGATAGAGCATTACTCTATCAAAACCAGTAATTGTCTTGACTTCTGTTACTAATATTTTACCTATTTCTGCTAAACTATAAGTATATTTTAGTTTGGTAATTGCTAATTTAATAAGATTATATAATTTCCGGAAAATATAACTTTTTTCTGGATTTTTTGGTTCTAATTCTAAAATTAAAACTCCATCAATACGGTGAAGAATACCATCATATTTGAGAGATTTATTTCCAGAATGTATATTTATTTCAATTGGGTTAAATATGAGTAAATTTTCTTGTTTTAGAGCATCTTGTAGTAGATTTATTTGTTCTGATTCTAGTAAAAAGTTTAACTTTTGATTAAGTAATTCTTCTGGGTTTAAACCAAAGAAATCAAATGTATTATTGCTAACTTGCAGAATAGTTAAATCTGATTCTTTTAGAGCAAACATAACTCCATGTGGTTGAATAGAACCAGGAATATGAATTGGCTCTTGATTACAGTTACTGATGTCAATTTTGGTAGGTATTGTAATATTATTGGTACTCACGTTTAAGTTCTGGTGATTATTAAGTAATTGGTAAACATCCTTTAATATTTTCACACAGCAGTTTCTTGAATTTTGTCAAACACTCTTAATAGTCAGATAGTCCTTATTCCCAGCATAACTATAGTCGAGAGATAATTGATAGGATTTATGCTAACGAGTTATACCTGTCTGTATTCGCAGTTCACAATTAATCTAAAATTGCTATATTTTCGCAGAAATCGCTATTTATACTCATGTAAATAAAGTTGAAATAACATTAATTAATGTTACGTTTTACAAATATTCTCGATATCTCAAGCCTTCTATATTTTAAGTGACTAAAAATTTCAGCCAAATTGCTAGTGAAGGAGTAGCTGAAGATAGTTTTTTAGTGGAAAAAAGCTGCGATCGCACTAAAATTGCCCATGACTTTATTACAAATAATCAGAACTTTTCCTACACTAATATCGAATGCGTGCTTTGGAGGCTAGTTTTCAGATTGATTTAGCTAAACCAGTTGACCCAAAAGAGTTACTGGTTAAAGTGATGAGTTTGGTGAATTTGGGCAATTTGACATACCTCCTCGTCCTAAAGAAGCGAGGATTCCTTGACACTTCGCTGGAACACGCCACAAGTGGTCTTATCGTCCCTCCATGTCCGTTTAAAGTCTCCCAATGCCCTATGGCGACTATGCCCAAATTTTAACATAAAGCCGTCCTAGAAGGCGATGCACTGAGCAGTTCGACAGGCTCACTGTAACACTTGTCGAAGTGACGGGGCTTGTATCCCATTATTTTCGGTCAATAACTAATTTGCTCAGATTGGTATGTTGGTGGCTCGATATGAATTAAAATCCTCACGGGACTAAAACGTTGTTCTAGTCGCCTTTCTACTTCTTCGGTAATCAGATGGGCGGTTTCCACATCTGCTGCTTCTACTATTAAGTGCATTTCGATGAAGACTTGGCGACCCAGGACACCCCGTGAAGCGATGTCATGACAGTTAATTACTCCGGGAACAGCAGTAGCGATCGCATGAATTGTTTCTGGTGCGATCGCCATTTGATCTACCAGCCAAGGTAAATTACTTTTCACCACTGATAAACCAGTCCAAAACACCAACAAAGCCACAGGAAAAGCTAACACCACATCCAGCCATTGATAACCTAGCCAAACCCCGATCAAACCCCCAACTACAGTCATAGTTACCCAAATATCACTCATGGTATGTGCCGCATCAGCAATTAGAATGGGGCTACCTACCCGCTTACCTACACCACGTTCATAAAACGCCACAAAAATATTTACACCCAGGACAATCAGCAATAGCCACAACTCCACAGGTGATATGTTTACAGGTTCACCACCATGAATTATCCGTTCAACAGCACCTTGGAGAATTTGCCAGCAAGCTATGGCTAAAAAAGCCGCAATCCCTAAAGCCCCCATAGCTTCAAATTTCTGGTGTCCGTAAGGATGTTCCATATCTGGTTCGGGGGCAGAATATTTAATCGCAATTAATCCTAAAATATTGTTTGCCCCATCAGTAATACTATGCAAAGCATCAGCTGACAAACTTAAAGAACCTGTCACATACCCCAAAAATCCTTTCAATCCAATCACTAACAGGTTCAGTAATAGGGTGATAATTAAAACCTTTCGTACTTCGCGGCGGTTGTCGTAAGTCATAAAACATATTTTTAATTTGTTGTCATGACTACTAATGTAAAACTAAAAACTCAGATTAAGTGTATCAAAGTCTTACGCAGTCAGAATTATATCTGTCTGTAAACTCTATTTTTTTATTGCTTTAGTGAGATAATTTCTAATTAAAATTCTCTATAACCCTGATAGATCCACGCGATCGCTATCATCATCACAGCAGATTATTATCATTAATCACCGTAATTTTTGGTATAAACTTTTTCACATCACCAGCTAAAAATTTGCCTAATAGCCGAGAAAGTCTCCGCGTCAATTTCCGGTAACATAAGTAATTATCAGTAAGTCTTCACAAATAACTCATGTCTTCAACTCTTCTGACACTGAATCTAGTTGAGGGTTCTGTCTCCTTCAGTTTTTCACCCGCAGCAGCAAGGGAATTAAAGGCAGCAACGGATCAATTAATGACCAGTCTCAAAGCTGTCGCTAATAAACCCACTCCTGGCGGCGGTAAAGTTACTCCTCAGCCTCCTCTGGAATATCGCCACACTGGGGAGGTATTTGTAGAAGTTTTTTGTAATCCCAATATTTGGCCGACCCCCTTTGCTGCTAAAGTCTTGCTGACTATCCGCAATCTCAACCTCCGCTTAACTACAGAAGCTGAACTGACGCGCTTGATTGAAGACGTTAACCAGTATTTAGAGCAAGTGGAATAAAAAATTAACGGGGCAGTTTAATCTCTTAAGCTACCCCGATTAGCAAATCTACATTCAGATATTCAATGGATCAAGACGGATATAAATCAGATTTTAATACTTCGACGCTATGAGAAAACTAAGATTCTGGATGTGGAAATATGTATCAAAGCTAGAGATTATCCGAGCCAAAAATGCTAACAATTGCTCACGTGTTCTTCCTACTATCCTTTGGTGAACATAAATTGTCAGCAATATCCTCTTCTGGGTTCAGCAGTCACTTATGGGACAAACCCGAATCACATACTCTTTAGTCGTTTTCCCATTGTTCACGACCAATTAGATCGCCAATGCGATCGCGTAATAAAAAGTCGCATTTTTCTAACTCACATTCCACACAAACCCATTCTCTCGCTGGGATGTATTGGCAGAGGGTATATATTGGCTGTTGCCTACTGACCATTCCCCTTTCCACCAATCGGCGTGCTTCATCTTGGATTACATCCAAAGAATAGTAAGAAGAATATTTGATAGAAGGCACCGTATTCACACTCATGGTTTTTACTCACAAAGTTTACAAGTAGATAGTGTTCCCATTAAATGCTAGGAACAAACATGACAACGATTAGACTTGTGGCTAGGATTTTGTAGTTTGCTATACGGAACTGATTTTATTTTGACGCTATACACATTCAAATTATCTAAAGAAATGTTAAGAATGTCAACAAATCCTGACTAATAAAAAAAACTTCCCGTAATTTCTGTTCCTAGTGTAGTTAACTTAACTTACTAGCGAGATAGTTTGATTTATCTTCAACATATCTCAAGGTCTTGCTGCCGTTGATTTTCAGCCTAATTTATGCCTGGAAATCATATCATAAATTATGTAAATCATCTCAAAAATAATTACATTACACCTCCAATTCTCTGATTTTGGTATTTATAGCAACCGCCAAGGTGGTTAGGACACAAACGGATCATAAAACCATTGTAATTAAAGAGTTTCAAGGCTTCCCCCTGCTCCCTGCTATATTCCCAAGGCTAGACTTTGAGACACTGGTCAATGAGTGTGATTATCACTGCCTTGTAACTGTTTATAGTTAGATAAGAACAGACGAGATCAGATCACGTCTGTCAGCTGTTTAGCTAATTCCCTGGGAGTGAATTTTGCTCAACTTAGCTATTCTAAAAATTCATCACCCTCATCGCTATTATCCCCTGCTGTTAAATTTTCAGGCGATCGCTCATACTCCAACTTATTCAACAGCGATAGCACCTTAGTACCCCGTTCAATCGAATCATCCTCAATAAAAATCACTTCTGGGGTACGACGTAGCCTGACTCGTGAACCTAATTCGCTGCGAACAAAACCCGTTGCTGACTTTAACCCAGCCATTGTTTCTGACTTCGCCTCATCTGTACCATAAATACTCACGTAGACCTTGGCGTGTTGGAGATCACCCGAAACATCCACAAAAGTAACACTCACCATTCCCGTACCCACACGATCATCCTTAATACCGTGGAGTAGCATTTGGCTAACTTCCCGTTTAATCAACTCAGCAACGCGGGAAATGCGGCGATTAGTAGCCATAAAATCCTGCCTCCTCACAGAGGTTGTACAACATAAATTATATAAATCAATTGGGGAAAACAGAGATTAACGCACTCCATTCCCATAGCTAATGGCTACAGATCCAAACCCTTCTAGCTTCAGCTTAGACTGCACTCAAGCCCAGCATCGCCCGGAGAGTGAGACTCACAAACACAAGGCTACCCACCAAGAAACCCAACAGAGCCATCAAGGTTATCGGGCGTTTTAACAGTGGCATTAAAGGCTCAATCGAGTTCAGAAACACCCCTAAGAGGATAGTAATGAAGTAGCGGGGGTAGCGAAAAACGTTATCCCAAAATCCGTCAAACATTTGAATTTAGACTGCCCTATTATACGATTACATTTGCTGTCATATCTATCCAATTGTAATCTATGTAGCCCGAAAATTACTCAACTCCCATAAAATATGCTTTGGCAGCTATATTTGTTATATTTAATAGCTCAGTTTTTTAGTACAACTGCAAATAAATGCTAGGTCAAATCTCCAAAGAAACTTTCCCTCGTCCCTTTTTAAAATGGGCGGGGGGTAAAAGTCGGTTAATCACACAATATATTGACTATTTTCCCAAGCACTATACAACTTACTACGAGCCATTTTTAGGTGGTGGAGCAATTTTTTTCTATCTTCACCCCCCAGCCGCTAGATTAACTGATATTAATGCCGAATTAATTAATACTTATCGTTGTGTTAGAGATCATGTTGAAGAATTAATCGCTTTGTTACAAGAACATCAAAACCAGCATAGCAAAGATTATTACTATCATATCAGAGCCAATCCAGAAGGTAATGATATCCAAAAAGCAGCTCGTCTTCTTTATCTGAATAAAACTTGTTTTAATGGACTTTATCGAGTTAATTCTCAGGGAAAATTTAATGTCCCATTAGGAAGATATAAAAATCCTAATATTTGTCCTGAAAATATCCTCAGAGCCGCTTCTGACCAGCTTTCCACCGCAGAAATTAAACAAGCAGATTTTACAAGCATCCTCACTTATGCCTATAGTAGTGATGATTTTGTTTATTTTGATCCCCCATACTATCCTGTAAGTCAAACTAGCTATTTCACAGCCTATAGTAGCTATTGTTTCGCTGAGAATCAACAATTAAAACTCAGAGATATATTTGCAGAACTAGCCCAGCGTGGAGTCAAAGTTATGTTGTCTAATTCAGATTGTGAATTTATTCGTGAACTTTATAGAGACTTTAAAATTCATCCAATATCAGCTAATAGGTCTATTAATGCCAATGCTAAAAAAAGAGGAAAAATCACCGAAGTCTTAGTTACTTCCTATGAAAATTGATGATAATATAAAATCATTATTTTCCTCTAATTATGAGGTTTGAATTATCTATCTTTGTACTCACAGCCCCGTCAGAGTTGCTATACTTAGCAAAGGAGAACTCACATTTTTTTATGATAAAATTGACTAACAAAAGTGCTAGTAAAAACTAAAAATTACTTAACCACCACTGCATAAAAATAGCACGACATTGTAAACAATGAAGATTTTTAAGTAAGTCATTAATACAATTACTATTGATTGGGTAAACTGCCCCAATATATTCTGGGTCAATTTCCGGATTAGGTTGAATTTCAGCTACAAAACCATAAAGTTTCTGATTAGAAAAAGAACTGTTTACCATCCAACCTTGAGTATTTAGGGCTGAAATTTTGCTAATATTCTTTTCACTAATTCCCAGTTCCCGCAATAAAATATCTGAAACTGCAAATTCGGGAGATTCACCATCGCGCACACGACCACCAGGAAAGTCGAGAGTTAATTTCCCGACTCCGGGACGATAGCTAGGTGGTGGGAGAATCACTGAATTATTCTGAATCGGTAATACGACCACTGAATCAGCTTTTTCAACACGCCAATATTCTAATATTTGACCCTGATTATCTTTCAGATATTCACCAATCACAGTCAGCCATTTCGAGCGTAATTCCAAAAACTGATTCTTGACTTGCCACTCCTCTGATTGTTTCATAAAGTTGATTGCGATCGCATCCAGATAGTTACTCTCTCGATTTAGTTACAAACTAGACTTTCTTGCCTCTTCGTTATTTTCTCACAATTGGTTAAGATTGCTATATATAGGCAGCTAATACCAATTTCATGTAAGGCTGCACAGAATTATGAAATCCATTAATTCATCTCCGTTCATCCACTTTCAATTGTTCTATGCAGCTTCATCTTAATTTGGTATAAACTATTGACAAATGACTAAAAACTGGTTCCGAATTGGGCTATTAAGCATATTTTTGATATCGCTGTCCTTACGTTTTTGGGGATTAGAGCGATTTAATACTCTCGTATTTGATGAAGTTTACTTTGCCAAATTTGGTAATAACTATCTCACCCAGACACCATTTTTTAATGCCCATCCGCCCCTGAGTCAATATATCATCAGTATTGGCATCTGGATTGGTAGTCATCTTCCCTTTGGAAAAGATACAGTAAATGAACTTACAGGTTCAATGCGATCGCCTTGGAGTTATCGTTGGTTAAATGCCCTCACAGGCTCATTTATTCCTGTCATCGTCGCAGCCATTGCCTATCAATTAAATCATCGGCGTAGTTTTGCCTTACTAGCAGGTTTATTTACAGCTTGCGATGGTTTATTTTTAGTTGAATCTCGTTATGCTTTAAATAATATTTATATTGTCATATTTGGCTTATTAGGTCAATTGTTTTTACTCCTAGCCTTAAATAGCCAAAATCAGCAACGTTATTGGTATTTAGTCCTTTCCGGCATCAATTTTGGCGCATCAGTTGCCACTAAATGGAATGGCTTATGGTTTTTATTCGGTGCATATTTAATTTGGACATCAGCTTATCTCATTCAGACAATCCAATCTTTTCCTGATACCAGAATTACCTTAATATCACCAGCAACATTCATCAGACAAACCCAGATATTTTTGAGCGCATGGTCTGACAAATGGGTTAATAAAAATAAATCATCCCCAGAAAATTTCCTTCAGACACCACTACAAAAACTGACGCAAATCAATATATTCCAAATGCTATTCTATTTGGGAATTATCCCAGCTATAGTCTACAGCATCATCTGGATTCCTCATCTCCAACTAGATAGAAGATATGGATTTATAGCCGTACATCAGAGAATTTTGAGTTTTCACCTCCAGATGGGTGGAAACAGTGCAGATGTCCATCCTTACTGTGCAGCATGGTATAAATGGCCGTTAATGAATCGACCAATTGCCTATTATTATCGAACAGCCGAAAGTATTCATCAACCATTATCGCTATTGCAGCCGGATTTACCTACTGAAACCGGAAAAATCATTTATGATGTCCACGCAATGGGGAATCCTTTTTTATGGTGGTTCGGTGTCGCCGCTATTGTGTTTTTAGCAATAATGCTGTTATTACAACTGGTGATTCCAGCATTTCCACAAAAGCGGTATTCTTTACCTGCAAATCTGACTGTTAATACTGGAATTGCCCTATACTTAGTTTTAAATTACGCTGCTAACTTATTACCTTGGGTTAAAGTCACCAGATGCGTTTTTATCTACCATTATATGTGTGCTGTGGTATTTGCATTTATGGCGATCGCCTGGTTTGTTGATCAGTGTCTTCATAGTTATTATCGCCAAATTCGGGCAGTAGGAGTAACCATAACCTTCATAATTATTGCAGCCTTCATTTTTTGGATGCCTGTATATTTAGGTTTACCCCTATCCCCTGAAGGTTTTAAAATCAGAATGTGGTTCAGCAGTTGGATTTAAACATCTTGTCTGGTGAGTATCCTGTTCAGTTTCAATCCTCTGGTAAATTAGCAAACACCTCGCCCACTAAATCCCTAGTCTTCTCCTCCAAGGACTGCCAATCCACCTCACCCGCCTGATCAATTAAACTAGGATCAATATTTGCAACTTCACTCACAGCAGAGTAATTTAAAAAACACACTTGATAACAAATTTCCCACAAATCTATACTTACCTCATGCTGTTGACGTTGCAAAAGCAAATGATATCCTGGATGGGGCATTGGTAGATCAGCAAGAGTAGCGCGAATTTCGTCACCCTCTGCTGAGGTTGCAGTTTCCATATCTTGCAATAACTGAGTCACCACAGCTTTAACATCATCACTGGTATTAGCTGGCCAAATCAAAACATCGTGGTAACTTCCCTTCCAACTACACCCATCAAGATGCTTGCGAATATGATCGACAACACGAATAAACGCAGGTTGCATCAGGAGTTCGGCCTGTTGCCATGTGAGTTGATTAGTTATTCTAGGTGGCATTGGCAGTAAAAGGGAACACTAAATGACAAATAAACAGTCTAAATTAATAGAAACGCTAATTTTTTAGTTTAAATCTTTATCCCAAGATAGCGGATTTCATGACATAAAATTTGGAGATACTTATTACCAGCAGAAAAATCAGGTAATAACTCTGAGGGGAAAATATGATCGGCAAGCTACTAGACAATCGTTACCAAATTATCCAAGTCCTCGCTCAAGGGGGATTTGGTCAAACCTATATCGCCCAAGATACCAGGCGGCCAGGGAACCCTATCTGCGTCGTCAAGCACCTGAAGCCTGCAACTTCCGATCCCAGAGTTTTTGACACAGCCAAACGCTTATTTCACAGCGAAGCCGAAACCTTAGAAAACTTAGGGAATCATGACCAGATACCCCGGCTACTGGCTTACTTTGATGAAAACCAAGAATTTTATTTAGTACAAGAATATATAGCCGGACACACCCTAGCTGAGGAACTCATACCCGGTCAGCGTTGGCATGAAAACCAAGTCATGGAACTCTTGCAAGGAGTCCTGGAAATCCTCGAATTTGTTCACAGCCAAGGCGTAATTCACCGCGACATTAAGCCAGATAATATTATCCGTCGCGCCTGTGATCAAAAATTAGTGTTAGTAGATTTTGGGGCAGTTAAGCAGTTAAGATTACCAATGGTCAGCGTGGGAGCGCCACCTTCAGCTACAGTTGCCATTGGGACTCCAGGCTATATGCCCACAGAACAAGGGCAAGGTAAACCCCGCCCCAACAGTGATATTTATTCCTTGGGTATGATTGCCATTGCCGCCCTCACGGGAGTAGCGGCGGTAGAATTACCAGAAGACCCGAACACTGGGGAACTCCTGTGGCAGGATTTAGCAGACGTAAACTATCCCT
Organism: Nodularia harveyana UHCC-0300; assembly: GCF_034931085.1. NCBI lineage: Bacteria > Bacillati > Cyanobacteriota > Cyanophyceae > Nostocales > Nodulariaceae > Nodularia > Nodularia harveyana. Next base: position 223,687 of record NZ_JAYGHG010000003.1, read on the forward strand.
TGGCAACGCTGCTTACTAAAATGGTGCATTATCACTTCAAAGACCGCTACCAAAGCGCCACAGAAGCACTAAAAGCTTGTATAAGCACAGTTAGCCCTGTACTGAATGCCACACCTGCACCACCCTTTTATAATCATCACTATCAACCTAAGAGGTCTTTATCTCAAGTATCCTCACAAAAAACCGTTGCAGTTGCGCCAGTAAATCCCGTCGTTGCTAAACCAGTCCATCAAGAATCTCACAAGTCCGACCCGTGGCCATTTTTAATTGGTTTATTTTTAGCGACTGGATCTGCGGTTTTAGCGACAAATGTCTATCCCAATGTCAGGAATTTAGCGATTAATAGAGCGAATAATACCACCGCTAACTGCTCGGCGGTGGTCGCTGGTAATTCTAATGTCCGTTCTGAGCCTACCTCGATTAATTCTGATAATATTTTGCAAACTATTGGTAATAATACTGGCTTTGAAGTCACCGGCAAGCGCACACAACGAGGTTGGGTAGAAGTTAAATTAAACTCTGGTCGTTTGGCTTGGGCGCACAGAGATGTAATTACTAATAATCAACAGTGGGTGGCTTGCCTCAGAGACAAAGGCATTGCTATTAACACAGTAAATGATAGTAATTTGATTACCTCACGACCTATTCCTCAGCCGCAGCCAGAACCTACGCCAGAAGTTATAGAGACACCAAATCCATCACAGTCTAGTGATGATACTGAAAAAATTATAGAAGAAGCTAAAGAAAAGTATGAATCAGGAGATTTACAAGCAGCAATTTCTCTATTACGGTCTATTCCTGGTCATGCTTCTGTTGGCTTGAGAGAAACAGTAGGGATGATTAATCAGTGGCAAAAAGATTGGGCTAAGGCCGAGGAGGTCTTTAATGACATCAATCAGGCTATAGACGACGGTGAATGGGACAAAGTTTTAGATTATAAAAACCATTCGGAAAGGTTGCCCGATACTAAATACTGGCGCAATAAAATCCAATCTTTATTTCAAGAAGCAGATAAAAATCTAGAAAAACAGTCATCACCTGAAGGAGATTCTTCGGATAAGTCTCCATCAAAAATTCCGGATGCTGAACCAGCATCTACTACAGAGATGAATGCTGGTAATGGGGAACCACCCACAGAAGAATAATATTTGTTTACTTTCTTCCTTTTGGTCTACTGTATACACACAAATGATCCTATGGGAGCCAGTGCTTTGCTTTGGTTCCCATAGAAAGCTGTTACCAAAAAACTGGGTTTAAAGCCCCGTCCTTCTAGGACGGCTTTTCTTTAATTTTCTCATTAATTCTCTGAGTACATCATTTTGAGTACGATTTTTTTCCATGCAATACTCCACAAATATCTCGT